>JAZSQG010000163.1:0-7852 GCA_045537855.1 Oscillospiraceae bacterium | reverse complement strand
GGGCGATAAGGAGCGGATCGTCTACTTCAACGACGAGGCAAAGGTCTCCCTCCGCGCCTACATTGATTCCCGCGGTGACGACAACCCCGCCCTTTGGGTCAGCCTCAAGGCGCCTCACCAGCAGCTGCAGGCCCACGCCCTTGAAAACGTCGTCAGCAAGGTCGGAAAGCGGACCGGCCTCCACGCCTATCCGCACAAGCTCCGTCACACCTTCGCCACCGTCAGCCTGCGCACCATGCCATTGGATCAGCTCCAGGCGCTCCTTGGCCATGTCAAGCCCGAAACTACCCTGATCTATGCCAAGCAGGACCAGACGCAGCTCCGTCTGGAGCACCAGAAGGCTTTCGGCTGATCACTCTCCCGGCTCGGTCTCTGCCCTCGTCCACGTTTCCGCGAATGGCGTCATCACCCGGCCGTCCATGTCCGTGATCTCGCAGGACACCAGGGAAACGTTCGGAAATTTCGAATTGCCATATCCGTATTCCATGGCCTCCGCAAAGGCCGTCCTCGCCTCGTCGAAGCTCGCAAAGGTGTCAATCCCCTTGTCAAAGGTTTCCCCGTCCTTGCGGATGTGGTGGAGGAAAAAGCGGTTTGCCTCCGGGGCTTCCTTCTGCCAGGTTAAATTGTACGGTTCGACCACTGCCCCGGTCTCGTCCGTGATTTTCACGGACACGAAGGACATTTTCGGATGCTGCTGGCTGTTGTAGGCCAGCTTCACCCGTCCCCAGTAGGAAAGGCTCGCCGCGTCCAGCGTGTCATGGACTTCGATTCCCTTGGTGATCACTCCGTCCTCTTCCTGTATCCGATGCATAAAATACTTCATGGATGGTTACCTCCCTTTTATTATTCAACCGGCGGTCTCCCGCCGGTTTTTGTGTATTTATAGGTGCATGAAAACCTGGGTTTTTGTTCGTTTATGAATGCGTTAAAGAATGATTTAGAACACAATGACCTTTACCTTTGCTGTATAAGTGCAGGCAACAGTAAATGTCATACCGCTCGTTGTAACAGTTGTTGACGATGAGTTATCAGCAGTAACCAACTGTGAACCGATTTCGCTTGTATTGCGGAAACTAACAGCCCACACAGCAATGCGACCGTTACCATTATTAACAAACACCATTGCACATTGATCGCTGTTGTCCAATGTGTAGGTCCTTGAACTACCTATTGTAATTGTGTCTGTATAGACGTTCACAAACGTTTTCAAGTTAGCAATATTGCTGTTTAACGCATTAATCGCATCCGCTTCCTTGTCGATGCAATTGCTGTTCACTCGCTGATCCGGCTTATCCGTGAATTCCGGAATCTGGATCGCGACGCCTGTCGGCGCAAGAACCTTACTTGTTGCCATCGTCTTCCTCTCCTTCCTTGAAAATCACGAACCCATCAAGCATTTCGATCTGTTCGGCGGTCACGTCCGGACATCTGTCAATCTGGATCGTGATGGGGTCTGCGTTTACCTCGTAGGGCATCTCTTCCAGCTTTTTCCGCCCCACAAGATATTCCTTACGCTTTTCCTTGTCTGGGATGATCACCGTGCCGGTTTCCGTGACCATTCCGTCCAGCTCATTCACGATTTTCAACTCTTCTTCAGCCATGAAGTCAACCGCATCTTTCAGCTTGTTCCTCATGTGGAAGACGTGAAGCGCATCCAGCCCCTTGACGATGCTCCTGATCTGGCTCAGAGCGACAAATGCCGCACAAGCCTTGCCGTGTGTGGTTTCCATGATTGATTCTTCCTCCTTTAACTAAATTGCCGTGACCGGCTGGCTCTCCGGATGTAATTGATGTAAGCGATACCCATGTAATAGCCCTGCGCCGGGTTCGTGACATCCGCTGTGATATCCCAGCTTTGTGTCTTTTCGTCCCCGGCGGTGTCTGTCTCCACCGGGAAAGTGATGGAACCATTTGTGTATCCCGTGACGGCAAATTTCGCCGCCGCCGCGTTGTAACCAGCGACCCAGCCAGCGTCGTATTCCCCGGAGGCATCCACTTTAAACCCAAACAGCACACCCCCGCCCTGATTCGAGCTTTTGTAGACTCGCCCATAGGCGAAATGCGTTGCGCTGAAAGAGTCAATCGTGAACGTGTCCGCGTTTCCATACCCCGTTCCGGTGTCGCCCCTCAGCGTTTCAGAATACGTTTCTCCGCTCCCCGTTTCTGTCACCGTGAACGTACTGCCGTTCCAGCTTCCTGTCAGGGCGACTGAAACGGCATGCTTAAAATTTACCGTGGTGCCATTACTAAGCGTGATGCTTGTTACGTACCCTCCGGAAACTGCATACGATTTGATCGTATGGTATCCGAGCTTCCACAATCCAGCCGTCCGCAAGTTCACGTTCGATTCCGTTCCGTCCTCGCCAAGCGCAACGAGCTTTGTCAAATAAACCGACCCGTCTTTTTTGACCCGGAAATTTGATGCCGCCGCTGTTGATGCGCCGCTCCAAACCACGTAATCAGCACTGTTGGAATCAATTCCGAAATCCCCAGTTTTGACCTGGAAATATCCGCCGGACGCAATTTTTACGTACTGACTGCCGGAAATGTCAATACCAGACGCCGTGATGGTGATTCCGGAAACCTTCCCGTATGCGTTATTTGTGACGTATGCGGAAATGGCGTCCGCGGTCTGGCTGATCGTGGAGTAGGAAGTCAGCTTGTTGTTGGTGTATGTTTGTGCCGCCGTGACAATGGCGTCCGCGGTCTGGTAGCTGGATGTCTTGTCCAGTTTCCCGTCTTCAGCTGTTGTCGCCCTTCTGACCTCTGCGGAAATAGCATCGTTCGCAACCTGTAGTGATGAGGTCAGCGACGTGATATTGTTTTCCGCCGTGGTGGTTCTGCTCGCCAGCAGGGAAATCTGGTAGGCGTTTTGCTCGATCTCCGTTTGGAATGTGTCGGAATCCAGATTGTCGAGCTGTTTCTGCCATTTCCGCCCGTCCCACACCCACATGATGGAAACGCCGCCGAGCGTCTGCCATGTGCTGACATCAGTGTAAATGGTCTGCCATGTGGCGTAATCGTCATAGACCTCCGCCCACGTCCCGGAGGGCTGTGTCTGAATCCAGATGTCGCCGGGAACAAGCTCTGAATGGCTTGGTTCCTCTGGTTGCATATAAACGGTACCGTACCCAAGCGAGGATATCCGGCTGTCCAGGCTATTGATTTTCTGCGTGATGGTTGAGCCGCTTTCCCAATTGCCGATGGTGGATTGAATGTAAGTATTCGAGCTTATATCCGTGACCATCAGCTGGTTGATGAAAGCCTGCCGCGCCCACAGCTCACTCACGTCGATCCGGCTTGCCGTCAACTTGTCGATCAGCGCGTTGATGCCCTTGATGTTGCTCGCGGAGAGGTCCGCCACCGTCAGGTCCGTCTCGATGATGGCCCCGTGGCCGTTGCTGGTGACGCCGGCCGCGATCTCCGCCGCCGTCGGCGTCACCTCCGTGGGCGTCAGTGTGCCGCCGCTTCCCACGTCCAGGCGATAGTATTTGTTGTCGCTGGCCTTGATCACCAGCTCGCCGACCGTCGCCTCCACGCTCTGCAGGTTCCGCACCTGCAATTTGTCGATGAAATACTTGTCCGTTACCGCGTCCCGGGCGATCAGGCTCTGGATGCTCGCGTCAACGATGTCCGCATAGCTGATGTCCGCGTTGTTGATGATGCCGTTCTCGATCGTCGCCGTGCCCAGTTTCGCGTTGATGGCGCTGATGCTGTTCGTGTCGATCTTGATGGCCGTGATAGCCCCCGCCGCGATCTTGTCGGCCGTGATCGCGCCCGCCGCGATTTTTTCCGCCGTGATGGCGTAGGCCACGATCTTGTCGGCCGTGATCGCGCCCGCCGCGATTTTTTCCGCCGTGACGGCGTAGGCCGCGATCTTCTCCGCCGTGACCGCGCCGGCATTGAGCTCGTCCGCCGTGACCGCGCCGGCTGCCAGCAGCTCCGTCACGATGCTCCGGCTGGCGATCCGGTCCGCGGTGATGGCGTTCGCCTCGATCTCCCGCGCCGTGATGGCGCCCGCCTGGATGTTCTGCCCGCCGACGGCCCCCGCCGCCAGTGCCCGGCCTGTCACCGCGCCGCTCTGGATGTCGTAGCCGGCGACGGACGGGGATGTCTTCTTCTTCCCGAAAGTGCCCTTCTTGTAGCGCTTCCGGATCGGGTCCCAGGTGTACCCGGTCATCTGGATGCTGACGAATATGCCCAGGGGCGCGTTCCGAACCTCGACCCATTCACCGGGCGCCGCGTCCTGCAGCGCCGCGTATTCCGCGTACTCCGCGGTGTCCGGGATGTGCTGCCAGTCCACGTCCAGGGTGATGACCACCTTGTCGCATTCGTCGATGGCGAACCGGTTCTGCGCCGCCTCCCGCATCCGGGCGATCACTGTGTCCTCGTCCAGTTTGACCTTTGTGCCGTCCTCCTGCTCCTCTTCCTGGCCGATCTTCAGCCCGGTCTTCAGCGCTTCCGGCCGGATGAAGGGAACTTCGCGCACCGTGTCAATGTAGAGCTCCGGCAGCAGGAATGTTTCCCCGTCCTCCGTCTGGGCCAGCGGATATACCCGCGTGACCAGATCTGCGGTGTTCCCGTCCCACTTCACGGCCTTCATGTTTGTGCCGTAGGTGATCCGGTACCGCGGGGCGGCTTCTTCCATCTTCAGGACGTACACGTCCATGTCCCGGCGGATAATGTAGGCGTTGGTCGCCTGCAGGATGCCGCTCTTGGGGTCCAGGATCGCGTTCTGGGCGTTCTTCCATGAAAAATCGCCGGTGATCAGCCCGTCGTCTTCGGTCAGGTTGGTCTCCACCTCGCCGGGGTAGTTCTCCTGCATCGCGCCCCGGATAAACATCAGGGCCGTGGCCGGCGTTGCCCGGCTGATATTGCAGTCCCCCAGCATGGTCCGCCCCAGCTGGTAGCTGATGTGTTCCGCGTGCACGGTCAGCTTCCGGCCGTCCGTGGTCTTCTCGATCTCCGTGATCACAAAACTCTGTTCCGTGATGTCAAAGGCGCTGATCGTCCGCGTGCCGCTCTGGCTCTTGTCCACGCACTTGCTGATCTCAATGAAGCCCATGTGCCCAGACGTGTCAGCGGCCTTCATATACCGGCTGTTGTAATCGCCGGTCTTCACGATCTGGTCCCCGGCGTCCAGCAGGGCCGCGATCTTCCCTTCCTTGCCGACGGTGTTCTGGATCTCTTCCCAGTATTGCGGATAATTGTCCGGCGGGTGGTTGTAGTTCATATCCGACCCTGGATCATACGCGATCATCTGGTAGTTCTGCCGCAGGTAGGTCACCTTGTCGCCCACCTGGTAGATCCGCCCGCCGGTGGTCTCCGGGTCTGTCCGGTTTGCTGTCCACTGCTGGTATCCCACCTTTTTGAGCGTCGGAATCCGGCTGTACAGCGGAACGTCCATCAGGCCGCTCCCGATCTCCCAGTAGCTCACCTCTCCCAGGGTGATCGTATCCACGTGCTGCGCCGGCACCGGCGCCCGCAGGATCATCCCGTAGTCAATCATGATCTGCGGGTCGTAGGGCATCGACATGTCCATGTCATACCGCCCGTTCTCCTGCCACGTGACCGACGCCTCGCTGCCCGCCAGCGCGATGCCATGCTTCGAGAAATCCGTCGTCCCTTTTGCGTAAAGTTCAATCAAAAACGTCCACCTCCTGAAAAAGCCTTCCCCTTGAGGGGAAGGTGGCGCTTCAGCGCCGGATGAGGTGCTAAAGCATCACAAATATCTGAACCTCGGCGTGATCACCAGCTTCGACACGCTCCCTGTGTATGTGATCACGTTCGCGCCCTTGTTCAGCACCGGGAATTCCCCGCTGCACGCGCCCATCACTGGCGCCCCGTCGTCCAGGATCCATTCGTTCTCCGTATCAATCACCCAACCGCTGGTGCAGCTGGGGATGGTCAGCGTTTTCGATCCGATCATCACGGTCACCACCCCGCTGCCGGTGATCTCGATCAGCGGGTAGGAAACCATGTCCCCCGGGTTCGTGACCGTTGTCCCGCTGGAAGTGATCGTTACGGCCTGCTCGTTCACGTCCCGTTTGATCGGGCTGCAGTAGAACTGCACGTCCCCTTCCCACCAGTCCAGGTTCCGGCTGTGTTTTTCCAGCGTCACCGCGCCGATCACCCGGGCGTCCTGTTCCAGGCCCGGCTGGCTGGAAAGGGTCAGGCGTCCCGGCCCTTTCAGCCAGTTCTCGACAATCGGCACGTTCGCCGCGCTGTTCACCGCGATGCCCACGGTCTGGATGTAGCTCTGCCAGATGTCCTCGCCTTCCGTCAGCGTCAGGTCGCCGGCCCTTCCGGGGATCGTGACATGCTCGATCCGCTCTTCCGGTTTCACGATCTGCGGCGCCGCGTTCAGGATGATGTTCATCGCGTCGCTCCGTACATCGTTCCACTTAAACCAGTATCTTTTGGCCATTCTCTCACGCTCCGTATCCGCTCCGCTGCCGGCGGTTCCGTCTGTCAATGCTGTCCGTCAGTGCCTCGATCTCCAGCCCGTTGTTCAGGTTCACATTGCCGAAATAGATATTGCTGTTGTAATTTGCGGCCCGCTCCGGCACCACCCGCTCGCCCTTGTGCAGAATTGCGGGATAACCGTCCCAGGGAACGGAAAACAGGCCGTTCGCATGCATTCCGACGAAACCGCCCCACATGTTCAGCCCGAAGCCCATCTGGCCCATCGCGCCCGCGCCGGCGCCGCCCCAGCTGCCGTGTCCGCCGCCTCCGGCGGACGCTCCGCTGGCCGGAACTCCGCCGGACGGAAGCATGTTGACCTCAATGGTCACCTCGCGCTTCTTGCCGGAAATGCCGTCCAGGTATTCCTGGATAGCGGCAAGCGTTTCTTTCGTGTCTTCAAGTCCCTTCAGCATGTCCACGCTGGCGCCGACAGCTGTGCCCGTCACTTCGTTCCGGAAGAACTGCCCCCAGGTGTAGCTCTGATCATAATCGCCGTTTGCGTTCTTCCCGTGGATCAGCACCGGGATCGCCCTTGTCAGCATTTCCGCGGATTCCGCCATGCCCTCGCCGAACCACTTGAGTCCGCCCCATATGTCGCCAAACACACGGTCCAGCACTGCGGGAGCCAGGTTCAGCATCGAGTGATACATCGCGTCCTTCTGCGGCGTGGCGGAGTTGCCGTGGATCATCGTATTGATCAGGCCCCAGGAGGTATCCCACATAAAGCCGACATCATTAACGGCTTTTTCAGCGCCGTACAGCCCTTTGTGCATGATGTCTTCGATCCAGTCCCCAAAGTCAACCGTCCAGTCCAGGAAGTCCGGCGTGTATGCCTTCCGCATCGCCTTATCCCGTGCCGCCGCAGCCTTTGCGTCCTCGAGGGTTTCTCCGTGCCCGCCGCCGATGACGCCGGCGCCTGTACCGAGCGCAAAGTCCTTTTCAATCTGCGTCAGTCCCAGGAATCCGGCGCCGTATTTGCTGACGCCAAACTCTTCCTGCGCCTTGCGGGTGAAGAAGTCCTTCTTCAGGAAGTCGAGCGTCGGCACCCCGGTGATGACGCCCATCATCAGGATCCCTTGCGGAGAGTGCAGAAAGTCGATTGCGTTGCTTATCCACGGATGCGCCGCCGCGAACTCCTGGGCGTATGCCTTCGCCGCCGCGTTTCCGGGGTCCAGGAGCCTTCCGGCAGCATCCACGGACACCTTCTGCGTCCCGACCTTATCCGCCGCGCTGACCGTCGGGGCGGTTCCCGTGCCTGTTGCGCCTGCGGCCTTCGGCGTCCCGGCGTCGCCCGGTGTAGTGATCACCGGCAGCTTTCCGTTTCCGCCGAAGCTCTTCAGCGCCGTCAGCGTCTGAACGATCGTCAGCGCTCCGCTGGTCACCTTCC
>JAZSQG010000187.1:0-5025 GCA_045537855.1 Oscillospiraceae bacterium | reverse complement strand
GGAAAAAGGGCATCAAGCAGTATTTTGACGATGTGTCCTCCGCCGTGCTGCGCAGTGAGCGGGGCATCCCCAATGTGCCCGACCTTGAATCCCTGAAGCGCTTTCTGAAGCCGGAGCATCTTTGGCCCATCAACGAAGTCTGGGCCATCCATGACTGGACCTATCATATGAACGGGCCGGCAAACAGCTATATGCTTGCCCTGCAGAGATATCTGGGAGGAAAAATCGCCGTTCCCGAGGATCGGGTGAAAGGATCCGAGCCGAAGGACGATGACCCGGTGTATCAGGATTACCGGGCGGATATTGTCAAAATGTGCGCCGATGCGGGAAAAAGCTGGAGCTTTGAGGATTTCTGTCGGGCTGCCCAGCTGATCAATTACGATAACCACCGGGGCCTCTTTGACGCTCTGGCTTCCAGAAAGACCAACGGTCTCCTGATGTGGATGAGCCAGTCCTCCTGGCCCTCCTTCATGTGGCAGACCTATGACTATTATCTGGATACCAACGGCGGCTATTTCGGCGCGAAGGCCGGCAACCAGCCAACCCGGGCGATTTTTGACCCCCGGGATGACAGCATCGTCCTTGCCAACGCTTCTCCTCTGGAATATCGGAATGCCCAGGTGCTGGCGGAGGTTTTTGACTACAGCGGTAAGCCGGTTTCCGCACGCAGCTACACGGTGCCGCATCTGGAGGCCGACGCTGCCGGGGTTAAGCTCACCCGGGTGGACTTTGCCCTGTCCGAATCGGACATCGTGTTCCTGCGCCTGACGCTGACGGACCGGGACGGGCAGGTGCTGGGCCGCAATACCTACTGGCACAACCGCAGAAAGTATCAGGACTACCGCGCGCTGAATTTCATGGCGAAGGCTTCTGTGGATCTCTTTGTGCTGGGCGCGGAGGATACAGGGCGCGGCACCGTGCGCTGCATGCTCATGCTGCACTGCGGCGATGTGCCCGCGCTTGGTCTGCGCCTGCGCTTGAAGGGGGATGACGGCTCGCCGGTGCTGCCCGTGTTTTACAGCGACAATTACCTCACCATGATGCCGGACGAGTATTGTGAGATTACGGCGGAATTCGACCCCGCCAGGCTGAAGGGTACTGCGACCTGGGAACTGTCGGGTTGGAATATTGGAAAATAAGGCGAAAGCCCGCTGACAGAAAAAGCATTATGAAGCGCCGGAGCAATACGCTCCGGCGCTGTAATTTTCCGGTGGATATCCCTGCCAAACTGTGATAAACTGGAAAAAACAGGGCTGGGGAGCAGGCTGCTTTCTGCCCGGCAGACATCAGGAGACAGCTATGAAAATTTTGGAGCTCGCCAAGAAATATGAAGAAGAGATCATTGCCCTTCGGCGTTATTTTCACGAAAATCCTGAACTGTCCAATCAGGAGCAAAACACCCTTGCGAAGATCACAGAGGAACTCACAAAAATCGGCATCCCCTTTGTGGAGGTGGAAAAGGGGGGCATCCTCGCCACTCTGAAGGGGGAGCGGGACAAGGGAAAATCCATTCTGCTGCGTGCGGATATCGATGCCCTGCCCGTACAGGAGACGGAAGATAACCTCCTCCCCGGCATGCGCAGCTGCATATCCAAAGTGCCCGGCGTTATGCACGCCTGCGGCCATGACGGGCACACCGCCATGCTGCTGGGTGCAGCCAAAATTCTCGCCGAAAAGCGGGAGGAACTGGAGGGTACGGTCCACTTCTGCTTTGAACGGGGAGAGGAAGCCACCGGGAATGTGGGCTATATCTTCGCCTATATCGAGAAACACAATATTCACATCGACACGGTCTATGCCATCCACCTGCTGGCGACGGCGCCCGCGGGCTGCATGGTCATCAACGATACCGATATGATGGCAGGTGCCATGGCCTTCGATATCACCATCGAGGGCTGCGGCGGTCACGGTTCCCGGCCGGATCAGGCGGTGAATCCCATTGACGCCTTCTGGGCCATCTACGGGGGCATGCTCTCCCTGCGGATGCAGAAGATCAGTCCCTACAAGACCCTGACCTATTCCATCGGAAAGGTCCATGCCGGGGTAGCGGGCAATGTCATCCCCCAGACTCTGAATTTTTCCGGTTCCATGCGCACCTTCGACACGGAAGGGGTTGGCATGAACTTCTACCATGCTTTCCGGAAGCTCATTGACAGCACCTGCGAGGCTTACGGCTGCAAGGCGGTGTACAATGCCTTTACCCGCCCCGGGCTTGCCATCGTAAATGACCCGGAACTTGCCGCCTTTGCCCGTCAGGTCATCGGGGAGGAACTGGGTCAGGAGCATGTGAGCAGCGGGGAGCCCTGGATGGCTTCCGATTCCTATTCCCAGTATCTGCGCCAGTGGCCCGGCGTCTATGCCTTCCTGGGTGTGGAGAATGCCAAGAAGGGCGTAGGTGCGGCCCATCACAACCAGGCCTTTGACCTGGATGAAGATGTATTGATGCTGGGTTCTGCCGGGGCTGCCGCCTATGCGATGGCCTACCTCAGCAGCGAGGGGCTTCCCCGCGGGCGAAGGATGGGCTACCGGGAATTTCTGGAGCAGCTGGGCGCGGGTGAGAAAAGCATCCGGCGATTCTACGGCGAGTAACGCGCTGATATGAAGTAAAACACCTGACGGCGGTCCTTTCCACGGTCAGGTGTTTTTTGTCGATTGCGGGGGACTGGGCTGCTGCCGTGCGGTTGACAAGTGCTTCGGCGGCATGTATAGTACGGATGTTGATATGACAACGAGAGAACGTTGACCGGAGGTACCGTATGTTGGAGCGCTTTGCACGATTCTCCCTTGCCATTTCGGAAATTGACCGCTGCTGGCACAAACTGGCGGCAGAGGAAATGGCAAAGTATGAGCTGAACAGTCCCCATGCAGTATATCTCAATGCCCTTTATCGGCATGAGGAGGGCATCACCGCTGCCCGGCTGGGGGAACTGTGCTGCAAGGATAAGGCGGATGTTTCCCGCATGGTGGCCATTCTGGAGAAGAAGGGGCTGGTCCGCAGGGAAGCGGTGGGCGGCAATCGCTACCGCGCGAAACTGATGCTGACCGAAGAGGGCAGACACGCTGCCGAGCATGTGCAGCAGCGCGCCGCCGTGGCGGTGGAGCTGGCAGGCTCGGGCATGACGGAGGATGAAAGGGAAGTGTTCTACAGCTGCCTGGAGCGCATCACCGCCAATCTGCAGAAGCTGAGCCGGGAAGGGCTTCCGGAGAGATAAACTTCGACTCGAAGACGGGATGTTGATTCAGATCACGGACGAATCAGAGAATGTAGGATGGCAGCGCACCTTGGCACAGTGACTGATGGGCGCTGATTTGCCTGTGACATGAACCGCTTTATCAGGCAGACGGTGCGGGGATTCAAGGCTGATCACATCTTTATAATGGATTTCGTGTGCAGCAATCACACGATGATCGGTTCTGTCGCAGGAAGCCGCTGATGAATATCTTGCAGCTGACAAAAAAAATAAATACAAGCTAGAAAAAAAGCCGGGCATATGATATAGTAAATTTATCATATCCCGGTTTTTTCGGGATGCGCATCTTATATGGAGGATACACATTTCCGCTTCAAGGTGTGCGCATTTTATTGCGGAAGGAAACAGGCAATGGTAAAGATCTTATTCGTTTGCCACGGCAATATCTGCCGCAGTCCTATGGCGGAATTTATCATGGAAGAGCTGGTGAAGGATGCCGTACTCTCCCGGAATATCGCTGTGGCTTCCGCTGCTACCAGCAGGGAAGAACTGGGTAATCCCGTCTACCCGCCGGTGCGGCGGCTGCTGAACGGTCTGGGGATCGATTGCAGCCGAAAAACGGCCCGGCAGCTGAAAGCGGCGGATTATGAAGAGTATGATTACATCGTGGGCATGGATGGGGCGAATCTGCGGAATATGCTGCGCCTCTTCGGCGGGGACGAAGCCGGAAAGGTCTCCCTGCTGATGGATGAAACAGACCAACCCCGGGATGTGGCGGACCCTTGGTATACAGGGGATTTTGAAGCGACCCTGCGGGATGTGAAGGAGGGCTGCGGCCTGCTGCTGCAGCGCATTTGCAGGGAACAGGGCTTAAAGAGCAAATCATAATTTACATATCAGGAGGAACGACAATGGAATACAAGGCATTTCAGAATGACAAACTGTCCTGTCTGGGCATGGGCTGCATGCGTCTGCCCGGCGAAGGGGAGATGATGTCTGCCACCATCAATTTTGAGAAGGCGGAAGAGATCCTGGATTATGCCTACACCCATGGTATCAACTACTTTGACACCGCCCACGCATACAACAACGGCGGTTCCGAGCGGGTTCTGGGTCAGGCGCTGAAGAAGTATCCCCGTGAAAGCTACCGTATCGCCACCAAGTACAACGCCATGATGGGCGGCCCGGACTACAAGGGCATCTTTGAGCAGCAGCTGGAACGCCTGCAGACCGACTACATCGATTTCTATCTGATGCATGCCGTGATGAATGAGCAGGCCATCGACAGCTATATCAACAGCGGTGCTCTGGCCTATTTCCAGGAGCAGAAGGCCGCCGGCCGCATCAAATATCTGGGTTTCTCCTCCCACGCCCCCGTACCTGTGCTGGAGAAGTTTGCCGATCAGTATCAGTGGGATTTCGCCCAGATCCAGCTGAACTATCTGGACTGGACCCTGCAGGACGCCAAGGGCCAGTATGAAGCCCTCACTTCCCGCGGTATCCCCGTGATGGTCATGGAGCCCCTCCGCGGCGGCAGACTGGCGGGACTTTCTCCCAAGGCGGAAGAACTGCTGCGCGCCAACCAGCCTGACTGGAGCAGCGCGGAATGGGCTTTCCGCTGGCTGATGAAGCAGAGTAATGTGCAGGTCATCCTCAGCGGCATGTCCGACATGGCCCAGATTCAGGAAAACATCCGTACCTTTGATCACTATGCCCCCCTCACCGACGAGCAGGAAGCCGTGCTGATGCAGGCCTGCGAGCTCTTCCGGGGCGAAATTTCCGTGCCCTGCACCGGATGCCGCTACTGCGTGGATGACTGCCCCGTGGGCATCGA
>JAZSQG010000310.1:0-1545 GCA_045537855.1 Oscillospiraceae bacterium | reverse complement strand
CGCCACCACCTGGGGCGTGCGTACCCTCTTCAGCATGCTGTGCATCCGGGTGTTCCACCTGGCCCTGTATTCCACCTATGTGGTCATGACGGTGGAAATTTTCGTCCGCCTCTTCCTCCTCTGGCTGCGCTACCGCAGCGGCAGGTGGCAGCACACCCTGAAGGCCATGGAGCAGAAATAAAAAAACAAGGCTGCACGTCCCCCATGGGGGCGGGCGGCCTTGCTGCTTTTTTCCCGGCGGAGAGGCGGTTTTCAGACGCCGGAAGCTGTGCTATACTGCAGGCAGTAAGAAAGCACCCCAAAGGAGGCGCAGGCATGGAAAAAGTCATCGTCATCGGCTGCCCCGGCAGCGGAAAAAGCACCTTTGCCCGGGCGCTGGCGGGAAAGACGGCCCTGCCCCTGCACCATCTGGACCTCCTCCATCATCTGCCCGACCGCAGCATCCTCCCCCGGGAGGAGTTTGACGCGGAACTGGAAAAGCTCCTCACATCCCCCCGCTGGATCATCGACGGGAACTATCTGCGCACGATGGCCCGGCGGACGGAAGCCTGCGACACGGTGTTCTGGCTGGACTATCCGGCGGAAGTGTGCCTCAGCGGCGTGAGGGAGCGCTTCGGAAAGCCCCGGTCGGACATGCCCTGGCAGGAAACGGAGGAGGACGCGGAATTCATGGATTTCATCCGGGATTTTCAGCGGGACAGCCGCCCGAAAATTCTGGCCCTGCTGGAACAGCACCCGGAGAAAGACATCCGCATTTTCACCCGCCGGGCGGAAGCCGATGCCTTTCTGGCATCCCTGGGCTGAAGCGGCGTGAAACGGGAAAGGAGGCGCAGCCGTGCTGCAGGTAAAGAATCTCAGTATCACCCATAAGAAGGACCTGACCCGGCTGGTGGACGGCCTTTCCTTCGTGCTGAATCCCGGAGACCGGGCGGCCATCATCGGCGAGGAGGGAAACGGGAAATCCACCCTGCTGAAGCTCCTTTATGACCCGGCGCTGACGGAGCCCTACGCCGAGTGGAGCGGCGACATTGCCGACCGGGGCCTGCGCAAGGGCTATCTGGCCCAGGAACTGACGCCGGAGCAGCTGGAAATGCCGGTGATGGAGTTCTGCCTGCTGGAGGACGCCTTCAACGAAGCAAGCCCCCGGGAGCTGGCCAAAGCCGCCGGGCAGCTGGGCTTCGACCGGGAGCTGTACTATGACTGGCGGAGCGTGGGCAGCCTTTCCGGCGGCGAGCGGGTGAAGCTGCGTCTTGCCCTGCTCCTGCTGGCGGAGCCGGATGTGCTGCTGCTGGACGAGCCCTCCAACGACCTGGACCTGGACACCCTGGCATGGCTGGAGCAGTTTCTGCTGGGCTGCAGCGTGCCGGTGCTGTATATCTCCCACGATGAGACCCTGCTGCGCAATACCGCCAACATGGTCATCCATCTGGAGCGGCTGCGCCGCCGCACCCTGCCCCGGGCCACGGTGCAGCGGGTGGGCTATGCCGACTATGCCCGGCAGCGGCTGGCGGACTTCGCCCATCAGGAGCAGATGGCCCGGAAGGA
>JAZSQG010000043.1:0-4919 GCA_045537855.1 Oscillospiraceae bacterium | reverse complement strand
GGTGTGGCTGGGCACGTTGTAGAGGATGATGGGAAGCTGACCCGCCTCGGCGATGGCGGAAAAATGCTTCACCAGACCCTTCTGGGTGGCCTTGTTGTAATAAGGCGTGGCCACCAGAGCGGCATCGTAGCCCAGCTCTTTTGCATACTGCGTCAGACTGATGGCGTAAGCGGTGTCGTTGGAGCCGGTACCGGCGATCATGGGCACCCGGCCCGCGATCCGCTTTGCGGAATAGGCGAGGACCTCCCGGTGCTCTTCGTCGCTGAGGGTGGAGGATTCGCCGGTGGTGCCGCAGATGACCAGCGCATCGATGCCTTCTTCGATCTGCCAGTCGATCAGTTTGCCCAGACGCTCATAGTCCACCCCGGTTTCAGTGAGGGGGGTGATGAGAGCGGTGGCGATCCCGGTAAAAATAGTGTCCTTGCGCATGGCGCGTCCCTCCGTATCGTAAAAATGTGAGATCAAAAATAAAAGACAGCCGACGGGAATCGGCTGCCTGGAAACTACCATCCAATATAGCACAAATTCCGCGAGCTTGTAACCCGGTCTGACAGGAGCCTTGTTACGCCGCGGAAACAGGGGCACAGACACGACCTGTATTCGGCCGTCCCCCGCTCGTTCGCTGTCCGTCCCGCCAAAGACGGGCGGACATCAGATTGAAACAGGTTCTCTCCCAGAGCCGGATGCAATTTTGCTGGACTTCTGTTTGAGAACACGCTTTCGAAGAGTGTACATACTGCGGTTCCTCACTTTAAATCGCTTTCAGCGTGAAGCGCTATATCAGCTTACTTATAGCAGAATTTCGCCTGCTTGTCAAGTGAGCTTTTTCCCGCCGCCGGGGAGGGCGCCTTGCTTCGGAGAGGCTGCTATGATAAAATACGGGACGGACGAAGAAAAGCGCCGTCAGGAGGTGCATTTCACCCATGAAAAACAGGAAGGAAGCGGAAAAGAAAACGGCCCACGACCCGCGTTATATGTGCATCGGACTGTCGCTGGGCATGGCGGTGGGCGCCGCCTTTGACAATATCCCCATCGGCATGGTCATCGGCCTCGGTTTCGGCGCGGCGGTGGGTATGGCGCTGTCCCGCAAAAAGGGCGCGGACGCCGGGGCGGAAGACTGCGGGGAAGAGCGGGAAGCGTGAGTCCGTCCCGACCTTCACCCCGGAGGGGGGGACCGGTGCAGGCCCCGCCGGGCTGCCGGGAGCAAAAGCACATCGGAACATGAAAGGGAGAAAGGTGGGCATATGGAACATACGGAGTTTTGTTTCCGGCTGGAACCGCTGGAGGTGCAGGCGCTGCTGCCCCAGCTGAGCCGGGCACTGGAGCAGCGGACGGAGCGCCTTTCCCGGGAGCGCTTCCCCGGCCTGTGGCGGGTCACCGACCGGCTGCAGGGCAGCGGCGGCAGTGCGCGCCGGAGCCGGGGGCGCAGCAGATTTCTGAGCATCCTGTGCATCGCGCTGGGTATCTTCCTCTTTGTGCCCGGCCTTGTCCGACCTGCGGAGCTGCTGGGCCCGCTGCTGATGGGGGCTGTGGCGCTGGGGGCCGGCATCGGCGGTCTGTGGCGCGGCAGAAAGCGCAGGGAAGATCCCTTCCGCCGCTCCGCCCGGCTGCTGCTGGAGGGCGGAGGACGCAACACCGCCCGGCAGGGGCTGGAGCTGCGCTTTGGGGAGGCGGGAATGCTGCTCCCGGAGGGGGAAACGGTGCCCTGCAGCGCCTTTGAATGTGTCCTCGAGACCCGGGACCTCTGGCTCCTGGTGTGGGCGGAGCAGGCGGCCGTGCTGCAGAAGTGCGAGCTGCCCGCCGGGGAGGCGGAAGCCTTCCGAAGCTTTCTTTCGGAGCGGGTGGCCCAATACCGGCAGCTGCCGGAAGCAGACTGACAACAAAAACGCGGGATGCGGCTGTGCCGCATCCCGCGTGATTTTGTTTCTTATTCGGCGCAGACTTCCGTGAGGACCTGCACCGCTTCCTTCAGCAGCTCCCAGGGGATGTTCAGCGCGGGCAGGAGGCGCACCTTCTGCTTGGCGCTGATGACCAGCACACCCTTTGCCATGCATTGGTCGATGACTTCCCGAGCGGGCTTTTCCGTTTCCAGACCCAGCATCAGGCCCAGACCGCTGACGCTTTTGATGCCCTTCGCGGCAGAGAGGGTCTCCACCAGCCACTGGGACTTTTCCCGCACTTCCTGCAGGAGGCTGTCGTCAATGCGGCTGAGGACGTTCAGGGCGCCGGCGCAGCACACGGGGTTGCCGCCGAAGGTGGAGCCGTGGTCGCCGGGCTTCAGCACGTTCTGCAGCTTTTCCCCCAGCATGGTGGCGCCCAGGGGCAGACCGCCCGCCAGACCCTTGGCGGTGGACACCGCATCGGGGAGGATGCCGTAGTGCATATAGGCGTACAGGGCGCCGCTGCGGCCGTTGCCGGTCTGCACTTCGTCCGCCAGCAGCAGCACATCCTTTTCCGCCGCGGCCTGCGCCAGCCAGCTGACGAATTCCCTTTCCAGAGGCAGCACGCCGCCTTCACCCTGCACCGGCTCGAAGAGGACCGCCGCCACATCCCCCCGCTGCAGGGGCGCTTCCACGCTTTCCCGCTTGGGCTGGCCGTAGAGGAAGCCCTCGGTGGGGGGCAGGAAATCCTTGTGGAAGCTGTCCTGCCCGGTGGCGGCCAGGGTGGTGACGGTGCGGCCGTGGAAGCTGCCCGTCAGGGTAATGATCTGATGCCTGCCGGGGCCGTACTTGTCGGCGGAATACTTCCGCGCCACCTTGATGGCGCACTCGTTGGCTTCTGCTCCGGAGTTGGAGAAGAAGACCTTCTTCAGCCCCGTGCGGCTGCACAGCTCTTTGGCCAGCAGCACGTCCGGCGCGGTGTAGTAAAGGTTGGAGGTGTGGGTCAGGGTCCGCACCTGGGCGCAGACCGCGTCCGCCCAGCTGTCATCGGAGATGCCGAAGCTGCTCACGGCGATGCCGGTGCCCAGATCGATGTAGCGCCCTCCCGCTTCGTCCCATACCAGGGAGCCCTTGCCCCGGGCAATGGTGAGGGGGAAGCGGCCGTAGGTATTGGCGATATATTCCTTGTCCAGTGCCTGGATATCCATATGTGTTCC
Organism: Oscillospiraceae bacterium; assembly: GCA_045537855.1. Taxonomy (GTDB): domain Bacteria; phylum Bacillota; class Clostridia; order Oscillospirales; family Oscillospiraceae; genus UBA1774. Next base: position 1,822 of record JAZSQG010000043.1, on the reverse strand, counting down.
GTCCTTTCAGCTGCGCACCATGGTGCCCACGCCTTCGTCCGTGAGGATTTCCTCCAGAATGGCGTGCTTTTCCCGTCCGTCCAGAATAAAGACCTTCTTCACGCCCCGGCGGATGGCTTCCATGCAGCACTGCACCTTGGGGATCATGCCGCCGGACACCACGCCCGTGTCGCAGAGCTCCTGGGCCTGCTTCAGGTCCACTTCCCGGATGAGGGAAGCGGGGTCGGCGGGGTCCCGCAGGATGCCGGGGGTATTGGTCATGGCGATGAGGCATTCCGCCTCCAGCGCCCCGGCGATATAAGCCGCCGCCGTGTCGGCATTGATGTTGTACACCGCGCCCTGGTCGTCATAGCCCAGAGAAGAGACCACGGGGATGTAGCCCTTTTCCAGCAGGTCCTCCAGCAGGGCGGCGTTGACGGCCTCCACCTGGCCCACATAGCCCAGGCGGGGGTCCAGCTGCCGGGCCTTGATGAGGCGTCCGTCCACGCCGGAGATGCCAAGGGCTCTGCCGCCCTTGACCTGCAGCAGGCTTACCAGCTCCTTGCTGATCTTGCCCGCCAGGGCCATGGAAACATAGTCCATGGTCTCCCGGTCGGTGACCCGGAGGCCGTCCACAAAGCTGCTGACCTTGCCCACCTTCTGCAGCAGGTCATTGATCTCGGGGCCGCCGCCGTGGACCAGCACCACCCGGATGCCCACCTGTGCCAGCAGCACCAGATCGCCCATGACCAGTTCTTCCAGTTCCTTGTTGATCATGGCGTTGCCGCCGTATTTCACCACCACGGTCTTGCCGCTGTACTTCTGTATGTAAGGGAGCGCCCTGGTGAGCACTTCGCTGCGTTCCAGATTCGTGATATTCATGGCCTGTTCCTCTCTCAGGTGCGGTAGTCGCCGTTGATCTTTACGTATTCATAGGTCAGGTCGCAGCCCCAGGCGGTGGCTTCCGCCTCGCCCTGGTGGAGCTCCACCAGAATGTCGATCTCCTGTTCGCCCAGGATGACCTTGGCTTCTTCTTCGGAGAAGGGGATGCCCGCGCCGGCTTTGCACACTTCCAGCAGGCCCTTTGCCGAGCGGAAGGACACGTCGATGGTATCCGGGCCCACCGCCGCGCCGCTGTAGCCGATGGCGCAGAGGACTCTGCCCCAGTTGGCATCGGCGCCGAACATGGCAGCCTTCAGCAGGGAGGAGCAGATGACGCTCTTGCCCACGGTCCGGGCGGTGGCCACATCCTTTGCGCCGGTGACGCAGCACTCCAGCAGCTTGGTGGCGCCCTCGCCGTCGGCGGCGATGTGGCGGCACAGCCACACGGTGACGCTGTTCAGCGCCGCCATGAAGGTATCAAAATCTTCGCCCTCGCAGGTGATCTCTTCGTTTCCTGCCTGGCCGTTTGCCAGCAGCACCACCATATCGTTGGTGGAGGTGTCCCCGTCCACGCTGAGCATGTTGAAGCTCTTGTCCACATCGCTGCTCAGGGCCTTCTGGAGCATCTCGCTGCTGATGGCTGCGTCCGTGGTGAGGAAGACCAGCATGGTGGCCATGTCGGGATGGATCATGCCGCTGCCCTTGGCGATGCCGCCCAGGTGGCAGGTCTTGCCGCCCACGGTGAACTGCAGGGCGATCTCCTTGGGCACGGTGTCGGTGGTCATGATGCCCTCCACCGCATCGGCACTGTGGTCGCCCAGACCATGTGCGCGCTCACCGGCCGGCAGCTGGGCATCGACCCCCACGACGTGGTGGTGGCCTCCACCGGCGTCATCGGTCAGCCGCTGAACGTGACTCCCATTGAAAAGGGATTGCCGGAGCTGGTCGCCGGGCTGTCGGA
>JAZSQG010000271.1:0-9777 GCA_045537855.1 Oscillospiraceae bacterium | reverse complement strand
CCGGCTTGTCAAAACCCTTTGAAGAAAGGTGTGTGATCACGGGCGTGGCAGAACGGAAAAAACAGGCGTTTGTAGAGGGTGCTGCGGTCCTTACCGCCAGCACCATTCTGGTGAAAATCATGGGCGCGCTCTTCAAGCTGCCTCTGGCCAACATCATCGGGGACCGGGGCATGGCGGATTTCGGCGTGGCCTACAACATTTACTCTCTGCTGCTCATCATGTCCACCGCGGGCCTTCCCGTGGCCATGTCCCGGATGATCTCCGGGGCGGATGCCCTGGGCAGGCGGCAGCAGGTGCAGCGGACCTTCCGGGTGGCCCGGGGGGCTTTCTTTGTGCTGGGTGCCGTGAGCACCCTCGTCATGCTGCTGTTCTGCAGGCAGCTGGCTTCCTTCCTCAACGGGCCGGAAGCCGCCGGGAGCATCGCCATGCTGGCCCCCGCTCTGGTCTGCGTCTGCCTCATTTCCGCCTACCGGGGCTATACCCAGGGGCTGGGGGACATGGTGCCTACCAGCATCTCCCAGATCATTGAAACGGCCTGCAAGCTCCTCTTCGGCCTCACGGCTGCGGCGCTGCTGATGCGCGCCGGGAAGGGCAGCAGCGCCGGTGCCGTGGGCGGCATCTTCGGCGTCACCGTGGGTACGGTGTTGGCCCTCATCTACATCGTGTTCTACGCCCTGCGGATGGAAAAGCGCACGCCCGCCCTCAAGGGCGGAGACGACACGGCCGACAGTGTGGGCAGCACCCTGAAGCAGCTGGCCGCCATCGGCATCCCGGTGACCATCGGCTCCTGCATCCTGAATCTGGTGGCCGTGGTGGATACCAAGATGATCCTGGGCCGTCTGCAGAGTGCAGCGGGCTTCTCCTACGACATGGCAAAGACCTATTACGGGGTCTACTTCAACAGCCAGACTCTTTATAACCTTCCCTCCGCCTTTGTGGTGCCGTTGGTCACCAGCGCCATCCCGGCTATCGCGGCCTTCGTGGCCCAGAAGCAGGGAAAATCCGCCGCCCGGATCCTGAGCGCGGCCCTGAAGCTGATGAACCTGCTGGCCATGCCCATGGCGGTGGGCATGGGGGTGCTGTCCCTGCCCCTGATGCAGGGCCTGTATCCCGACAGCCACGCTTCCGGCAGCGCCATTCTGGCCATCCTGAGCGTCGCGGCCTACTTTGTGTGCCTCACCATGCTCACCAACGCCCTGCTGCAGGCCTACGGCCATGAGTGGCTGCCCATGCTGAGCATGGCGGTGGGCGGCGTGTGCAAGATTGCCGTGAACTATGTGCTGCTGGGCAATCCCGACATCGGCATTCTGGGTGCCGCCGTGGGCAATGTGGCCTGCTATCTGGTCATCAGCCTCATGAACCTGCTGATGATGCGGAAAAAAGCGCCGGACTGCCCGGCCCTCCTGCCCCTCTTCGTGAAGCCGCTGCTGGCTTCCCTCATCATGGGCGGCTGCGCCTGGCTGTGCTACCGGGGGGCAAACGGGCTGCTGCAGGGCATGGGTCTTCTGCAGGGCAGCCGTCTGGAGCAGCTGGCGCCCGCCTGCGTGGGCGTGGCGGCGGGCGTCATTGCCTATATGCTGCTGGTGCTGCTGCTGCGGGCCATCAGCCGGCAGGAACTGGAACTGGTCCCCAAGGGGGATAAGATCGCAAAACTTCTCAGAATCAAATAAAAAGAAAAAACAGAAGGGGTTACGAAGGACATGAACAAAGCAGGTCTGATCGCCGTAGTGGCGGAAAAGAACGGCATCGCCCGCCGCGATGCGGAAAAGCTGGTCAATTCGGTGCTGGACACCGTGGTGGATACCCTGGCACAGGGAGAAAAAGTGCAGCTGGTGGGCTTCGGCGTCTTTGAGACCGGCAAGCGCAAGGTCCGCACCGGCGGCGCCTTCGGCGGCGGCAACGGGGAGACGCAGGAGACCGTGACCCTGAAGTTCCGGGCCGGCAAGCAGCTGCGGGAAGCCGTCTGCTGCCGCAGGAAGTAAGCCATGCGTCTGGATAAATATCTCAAGGTCTCCCGGCTCATCAAGCGCCGGACCGTGGCCAACGAAGCCTGTGACAACGGCAGAGTCTTCGTCAACGGGAAGGCCGCCCGGGCTTCTTACGAAGTGAAGGTGGGGGATCTGCTGGAGCTGCACTTCGGCGAGCGGGTGCTGAAGGCGGAGGTGCTCAGCGTGGCGGAGCATGCCGCCAAGGCGGAAGCCGCCGCCATGTACCGGGAGGTGCGTCCGTGAAAGGGCTGCGCAGGCTCATCGGAAACCGGGCCTTTTACGCCATGGTCATGGCCGTGACCATTCCCGTGGTGGTGCAGAACAGCATCACCTGCTTTGTGGGCCTGCTGGACAATGTGATGGTGGGCCGCATGGGCACCGAGCAGATGTCCGGTGTGGCCATCGCAAACCAGCTCATCATGATCTTCGAGCTGGGCATTTTCGGCAGCATCAGCAGCGCCGGCATCTTCGCAGCCCAGTTTTTCGGCTATGGGGACATACCCGGTGTGCGCAATGCCTTCCGCATCAAGCTCTATGTGGGTCTGGCGGTGACGGTCCTGGGTGCGCTGGTGTTCCTGCTCTTCGGGGACGGTCTCATTGCCCGCTTCCTGCAGGGGGGCGGCGATGTGGGAGATGTGGACGCCACAGCCCGCTACGCCCGGGAGTATCTGAATATCATGCTCCTGAGCTTCCTGCCCTTCATGCTGACCCAGGTCTATTCCAGCACCCTGAAGGAGACCGCCGAAACGGTGCTGCCCATGAAGGCCAGCATCACCGCCGTGCTGTTGAATCTGGTGCTCAACTGGGTGCTGATTTTCGGCAAGCTGGGCCTGCCCGCCCTGGGCGCCAACGGCGCCGCCATCGCCACCGTCATCTCCCGTGTGGCGGAGCTGGTCATCGTGGCGCTGGGCACCCACCGCCATGGGGAGAAATATACCTTCGCCCAGGGGCTTTACAGCAGTCTGCGGGTACCCCGCAGCCTCCTGAAGGAGGTGCTGAAGAAGGGCGCGCCCCTGCTGGCAAACGAGCTTTTGTGGTCCTGCGGCATGGCGGTCCTCAGCCAGTGCTACTCCCTGCGGGGTCTCAGCGTGGTGGCGGCGGTGAATATCTGCTCCACCGTGACCCATCTGTTCAGCGTCATCACCATGGCCCTGGGCACCTCGGTGTCCATCATCGTGGGCCAGCAGCTGGGGGCCGGAGATATGGAGAAGGCCCGGGATACGGACTATAAGCTGCTGGCTTTTGCCGTGGCCATCAGCGCCGCGGTGGGCGTGGTGCTGGCGGCGGCAGCCCCCTACATCCCCCTCATCTACAATACCGAGACGGTGGTGCGTCAGCTGGCCACCCGGCTGATCCTGGTCTCCGCGGTCACCCTGCCCATCATGGCCTTTGCCCATGTGTGCTACTTCACCATGCGCAGCGGCGGCAAGACGGTGATCACCTTCCTCTTTGACTGCGCCTATACCTGGGTGGTGACCATCACCCTGGCCTGGTGCCTGGCCCATTTCACGGCCATGCCCATCGTGCCCCTTTTCCTGCTGGTGCGCCTCAGCGACCTGCTCAAGTGCGTTGTAGGCTTCGTGCTGGTGAAGAAGGGCGTCTGGCTGCAGAACATTGTCGCCGGGCAGCACAGCCCGGTCCAGGCGTAAAGAAATGAATCGGGAGGTGCCGCAGCGCTGCGGCACCTCCTTTGTGCAAAAAAATCCCCGAACCGGCTTGCGGTTCGGGGAAAAATGCTTTTTAGTGCTTGCCTTCCCGGGTGAAATCCCGGAGCTGGGCGATGGAAGCCTTGATGAGCTCTTCCATTTCGGTGTCGCCGCCGGTGATCACATGGCGCAGGGCCTCGGTCTGGCTGTCGGGATCGTAGCGGAGATTGCCCAGACCCTTGATGGCAGCGATCTTGCATTCCCGCTCGGGACGGGCCAGAATGTCGATGAGGATGTTGCGGGCTTCTTCCATGCGGCCCTGGCCGCAGGCTTCCGCCACATCGATCACGTCGGCGATGTTCTTCTTGCCGCCGATCTTGGCCAGCTTCTTCCAGTTCTTTTCCTGGACATACTTCAGGTACTTTTCATTTGCCATGGTAGGGAGACTTCCTTTCTGAACCCGGCGCCCGCCCGGGGGCAGCGTCGGAATAAGTAATTTCATTTCGCGGATTCGCGACAAAATACCTGACTAGTCTAGCCTTTTTCGGGGGAAAAGTCAAGGCGGGAGGGCAGGGGAAATTGTGAACTTTTTCCAAACTGTAAGCCCGGCGTTGACGAAGGGGACAGAGAATGGTAAACTGAACGAAATCGGAAAAATAAAGGAGACTGCCTCTATGTACGAAGATCATGGCGGTTCCGGCAAGTGGGAACAGCGGGAACACTGGCTCAACAATGTGTTCTGGTATCATTATAAGTGGTATTTTATCGCGGTCGTTTTCGCCGTGGCGCTGCTGGTGATGAGTATTGTCAGCTTTGCTTCCCGGGTGGACTATGACTGGACGGTGGTGTACGCCCACCGGGGCGAAGCCGACCCCGCCGGGGTGGAGGCCATCGAGGAATTGCTGGAGAAGAAGGTCACGGACACCACGGACAACGGCAAGGTGCAGGTGCGCGTGCTGGAGCTCTGCGACATTCACGGCCCCGGCCGGGAGGACCTTTACGGCCCTTTGACGGACCCGGAAATTCTCCTCTACGTGCTGGATGATGCCATGCTGCAGCAGTATCAGGCCCTGGGCTATTTTGCCGAAGCTGCCCCCTGCGGGGCGCTGGGGCTTACTGCAGCCCTGAACGATATCCCCGTGGAGCCCTACCGACTGGAGGATTTCGCCGGCTACGAATATACCCAGGAACAAATTGACGAATCCAACGCCTACCGGCAGGAGCAGCATGAACGGCTGGCAGAAGAAGCCGGGGTGATCCTGGAGAAGCTCTCCGCCTGAATCCGGCCCGAACCGTCACGCAATACGCCCGTCCCCCACAGGGGGGACGGGCGTTTCTGTATAGGGGAGAGGTTTTCAGCTGCCGGTACCCAGCAAAACCACCCGGTCCCGTGGGCTGTAGCGGCTCACCGCCTCCTCCGTGCGGCTGAGAAGGCTGCCGTCCGGACCGTAGCGGCAGCGGTAGGTGACTACCAGCATCCCGTCCCGCCCCGGGTCCAGCAGCTGCTGCGTTCCTGCGGGAAGGCTGGGGTCCTCCCGATATACCGTGCTGCAGGGGTAGGTTTCCCGCACTTCGTATTCCGGCTTTACCACGCTGTCCCAGGTTTTGGTGCCCTCCAGGGAGACCAGCAGGCGGCTGCCCTCCCGCGCCGCCCGGATGCGGATGGGGTAATCCTTATTGTTGCGGAAGCTGAAATCCGGCCAGCCCCAGCTTACGGTGGCGTCCATGCCCGGGGGCACATAGCTCTGGCTGTAGCTGTGGCCGGTGCGCATCAGCACCTCCAGATCCGCCAGCAGGCAGCAGTAGTAGAGGGAGCTGCTGAGCTGGCACACGCCGCCGCCCACCTCCTGCACCACTTGCCCCTGGGAGTAGGCGGCGGCCGCTCCGTAGCCCTTTTCCACCGTGCGCTCCCCCAATGCTTCGTTGTAGGAAAATTCCTCCCCCGGCAGGAGCACCAGGCCGTCCACGGCCTCTGCCGCCAGTCGGATATTGCCGGAGCGCACCTCGTTGGCCGTGAGGCTGCTTTCCCAGCTGGCGATGGTATCCCGGTAGAGAAGGGCGGAGAGGGTCTCTGCGCGCACCTGGGGCTGGGGAAACTCCAGGGGGATGAGGAGGGTCTCCCCGTAAGCCGCCGCGTCCATGGCCGCCTGGGCGGCCTCTGCGTCAAAGCGCAGGCCCGCTTCCTCCGGCAGGATATGGAACTGTTCGTCAAAGCGGGCGTCCACCGGCTCCCGGAAAATCTGCCGCAGGATGGCGGCAGCATCGCTCCGCTCGGGTTCCAGCAGTTCCGGCTGCCGGTCCATCGTGCCGAAGCGGCGCAGGCGAAAGGCTTCCTCCAGGTCCGCTGCCAGCTGTTCCCGGTCCACCCGGAGGCCGGGCCTTCCCCGGGTCCAGCGCAGGAAGCGCTCCTCCGGGAAGAGGACGGACTGCACCGTTTCCCGCTCTTCCGCCGCCGCCACCCGGGCGGCAAAGGCCTGCAGTGCCGCCCGGTCCGGCTGAAATTCCGGCAGGGGCAGCAGGGTCACCTCCCGGAACAGGCCCCGGCACCAGCGCCAGGCGTCCGGCAGGAAGCGGCCGCTGCGCCCGTAGGACAGAAGCATATCCGCGGCGGCTTCGCTGCTGCGCTCCAGCCCCAGCTCCGCCGCCGTGAGGCGGTGGCTCCCCCCGGAGGGGAAGCGGAGGGTTACACTGCCGCCCCGGTAGCGGTCATAGCCCGCGGCTTCCAGCGCCTGCAGCACTTCCTGCCGCTCCAGGCCCCCCACGCTGACCCCGCAGGCCATGACCCCGGGGAAGACCTTCTCGCCCCGGGCCTGCCATCCGCCCCAGAGCAGGAGGGCGGCTGCGGCAAGCAGCAGGAGCAGGCAGGGCAGCAGGCCCATAAAAAGCGCGCTTCCCCGGAATGGGGAAACGCGCTGCTTCTTTTTCATGGCAATACCTCCGTTTCGGCTCAGAAGAGGGTGGTGTAGTAATCCTCCTTGCGCCAGGGCATGCCGGTATGGTACTTCTGCTCGGCCTGTGCGTCCAGCAGTTCGCCGATGAGGCGGTTGGACAGGAGGAAGCCCTGGGGGGTGAAGCGCCAGCGGTCATCCAGCTGTTTGGCCAGCCCGTGACGCACATAATCCCGAAACAGCTCCTCCAGGGGCTTGAAGCTGTTGTGATAGCGGCTTTCGTATTCCTCCGCAGATACGCCCCGGGTGGTGCGCATCCTCAGCATCAGGTATTCCGAGGCCTGCTCGTAGAGGCTCAGCTCCTCCAGCTCACTCACCAGCTCGTCTCCGCTGCGGATGGCCCGGATATAGGCTTCCGCATCCGGGAGGTAGGTGTAGCGGCGGCTGCCCATGTAGGAAGCGGCGGAGGCGCCGAAGGAGGCGTACTCCTCCTGATTCCAGTACTTGAGATTGTGCCGGGAGGCAAAGCCCGGCTGGGCAAAGTTGGAGATCTCATACTGGCTGTAGCCCGCAGCGGCCAGGGTGTCCACGGCGTAAAGATACATGTCCGCCTGGGTGTCGTCATCCGGCAGGTTGGGGGAGTGGCGGTACTGCCACAGGGGCGTACCCTCCTCCACCTTCAGGCCGTAGCAGCTCAGGTGGCGCAGCGGCAGGGCCAGGGCCCGGGTCAGGGTATCGGCCCAGTCATCCCGGCTCTGGGCGGGGAGACCGTAGATCAGGTCCAGACTGATGTTGTCAAAGCCCGCGTTTCGGGCCGCTTCCACCGCCTGGGGTACCTGCTCCCAGCTGTGCCGCCGGTTCAGGAAGCGGAGGATGGCGTCGTTGGCGCTCTGGGCACCCAGAGAGATGCGGTTGAAGCCCTCTTTGCGCAGGAGGCTCAGCTCCTTTTCCGCCACGCTGTCGGGGTTGGCTTCCAGGGTGACCTCGGCGTCCACCAGCACCCGGAACTGCTTTTTCATGGCGTCAAAGAGCCTTACCAGATGCTTCGCGCCGTACCAGCTGGGTGTGCCGCCGCCAAAATAGACGGTGTCCACCGTGTAACCCTCCAGCCGGGGGGCGAATTCCGCCATGTGCTGCAGCAGGGCCGCCTGATAGTCGGGGATCAGATCCTGCCGGTCCGCCGTGGAGCAGAAGTCGCAGTAGGCGCAGCGGGAGGCGCAGAAGGGGATGTGCACATAGATGCCGATGCGTTTCGTTGTGGAACTCATGGAAGGTCACCTTTCTCTCTGTCTGTGGGGGCGCTTCTTATCGGACAGTATAGCACAGCGGCCTGTCAAAAGAAAGGGGAAGCGCCCGCCGGGGGAAAAGAAGAAGGCCCGGACGGGGCTGCCGTCCGGGCCGGGGGTTTACGATTCTTCCTTGCTGCGAAGCTTTGCGATGAGATTTTTTACCAGAGCGGTCAGGCCCAGCATGATGGCGCTGCAGAGCATTACCATGACGATGTAAAGCACCCGATCCTTCCAGGTAATGGGGCTGCTGGTCCAGCCGGTGGAGCCGCCCATATCCCGCCAGAAACCGCTGAGGGGGTTGCGCATCTTCATCTTCCCCACGAACCAGAAGTAGAGGGTGCAGAGGGTGAAGTGGCTCACATACATGGGCAGGGAGATGTGCCCCAGCCAGCGGGAGATCTTGCCGTTGAGCAGGCGGGTGATCTCGTCCCCGTTGAGGAAGCTCAGGAGGATGATGATCATGATGTACACGATGCGGCGGAAGTTATCCGGGCCGAGGTTCTGGTTCACCGTCAGGGCAAAGTAGCGCCAGACGGAAAAGAGCATCAGCAGGGTCAGCAGCAGGTGCCAGACCTTGCCCCGCTTGATGCCCGAGAGATGATCCCAGAGGCGGAAGAGGGCGATGCCCAGGGCCATTTCGCCGAAGCCCTTGACCATGCCGGCGGTGAGGAAGCCCATGCCGATGTTGAAATCCAGCACCAGGGAGGACTTCAGCGTGAAGTAGCTTACCAGCAGTACACCCAGAATGGGGGCCAGGAAGAGGGTGAAATCATACTTCCGGTAGAGGAAATAGGTATACACATAGCCGGCGGCGAAAAGGGCCGTCAGGAACCACAGGGGTACGATGGGGGTGGTGGCTCCATTATAGCCAAAGCCGGTGCCTACCATGAACAGCACTTCCCACTCCATGTGCAGGGCTGCGTCCAGCACGTTCTTATACTGGTAACCGCCGCCGTTGAGGAGCAGATGGAGGATGAGGGTGATGAGCAGGACGGGGAAGATGGCTTTGACCTTTTTCCAGACGAACTGCACGGCCAGGGCGCTGGCCTCCCGGGCGGAAAGGCTGCGCTCCGTTTCCGGGCGGCGGGCGAAGAAGTTCCGGGCGGACATGGCAGCCAGAAAACCGCCCAGCACGAAGAAAAATTCCACGGCACTGGTGCCGGAGGGGAAGAGCTTCCCCTGGGTGAAGTAGATCTCCAGATGATACAGACAGACCAGAACGGTGAAGAGGAAGCGCCAGAACTCCACGGACGCTACGCGGCTCTTCCTTTGTGTGAGCTGGCTCATTCCTGCTCGTCCTCCTTTTTCTTATCCTTGCGCAGGATGCGCACCAGTGCCAGAGCCAGGATCACCACCACCAGGGCGATGCCGGCATAGCGCAGGAGCTTGGAGTAGTCCAGCTTTTTGATGGTGACGGGCGCCTGGGCGTCGGGGGTGCTCATGGGCGCGGCGTCGGAGAAGGAGGCACCCTCCTCCACGGTGATCTTCACCGCTGCTGCGGCGTGGTTTTCGTTGCCGGTGGCCAGCACGTAGTAGGTGCCGGGCTCATCGAACTTCAGCTTCAGCACACCGTCGGCGCCCACGGTCACGTCCTGCAGTTCCCCGTTGACGTAGACCTGCAGGTCCTGGCTCACGAAGGTGTTCCACTGGAAGGTGGTGTTGTTCATCACGCAGTTGTAGGCGTGGAGGGTGATCTCCTCGCCCACACCGGCGGTGAGGCGGTCATAGTCAAAGTAGCTCAGACCCCAGTACTTATACTGGTAGTTCATGCTGTTGACCACGCTGTAGATGACGGCGTCCACGCAGTCGCCGTCCTGCACCTTGCTGGCCAGCGTGCTGGCAGAATCCCGGTTCAGCCAGGCGGTGACGGCATAGTCGGAGCCGTCATAGACGTTGACCTGTTTGCCGAACCAGTTGCCGATGCTGTACATGGTGCTGCCCCAGAAATCCATGGTGTAGGAGGAGT
>JAZSQG010000351.1:0-4863 GCA_045537855.1 Oscillospiraceae bacterium | reverse complement strand
CCCACCTATGCCTGGCAGCTGCCCCGGGTCTTCGGGGACTTTATCCGCAGCGGCTTCTGGCAGGGCAGTGAGGATGCCTATTTCGTCCTCACCTGCGGGGGGGATATCGGCGCTGCCGCCGAGGGGCTGAAAGCCCTCTGCAAGGAGGCGGGGCTCCGCTTCCGGGGCGTGTGGCAGCAGAAAATGCCGGAAAACTACCTTGCCATGTTCAGCGTGCCCACGAAAGAGGAGGCGGCGCGCATCGCCGCCATTGCCGACAAGCGCATGAAGAAGGCCGCCGCCTGCATCCGGGAGGGGAAGGACTTCCCGGAAAAAAAGACCGGCCTGCTGGACCGGGTGAAGAGCGGCCCGGTGAACCGGGGCTTTTACCGCTTTTATGTCCGCGCATCCGGCTTCCGGGCGGAAGACGGCTGCAGCGGCTGCGGCGTCTGCGCGGAAAGCTGCATTCTGGGCAATATCCGTCTGGAGGCGGGAAAGCCCGTCTGGGGAGATCGCTGCACCCACTGCATGGCCTGCATCACCGCCTGCCCCCAGGAGGCCATCGAGTACGGCCGGGCCAGCAAGGGCAAGCGGCGCTACCGCTGCCCCGAGGAATGACGGAATATGAAACACCTCCCTGCGCCCATGGGACGCGGGGAGGTGTTTTGCAGCGGTCAGCGCATCACGTTACGCATAGTAGTCATATTTGCAGAAGGGGCACTTGGGATAGTCAAAGTCATGCTCCTTGCCGCAATTGGGGCACTGCTTCTGGGGCAGACTTTCTTCTTCGGCCTCCGCCAGGAAGAATTCCAGCTTCCTGCATTTGGGACAGCTGTAGATCTCCACTTCCATGGAGCCTGCCAGCAGATTGGGGAGATCCCCCAGGATCCAGCCGGTTTGCCCCAGCTGAAGCTGTTCGGTGCGGATGTGCCGCATCTGCGCATTGCAGCGAAGACAGCGGAGTTTTTCTTCCATGGCAGTTCCCTCCCTGAAATGCGGCATCGTGTTTCCCTTCTGCCTTACTTTAGCATGGCTTCCTGCCCGTGTCAATCAAAGCCCCCCTGCTTGACAAGGGAGAACAAGTGTGCTATCCTTCTCCTCCTTGGCATGGGGCGGGGCCCGGTGCCCTTCGCCGCTGCCGATCATATTTGGAAAGGCGGAAGAAACATGGAAAAATTCGTTCCCTACGGGAAGCTCTCCAAAAAGAAGCGCCGCGAGCTGGACGCCATGAAGCGGGGCAGCTGGGGCGGTGTCAATCCGGTGACCCGCTGCAGCAAAAAGGAGACGGCGTACGACCGGAAGAAGCTGCGGAAGGCTGCCTGCAGACAGGAGAATATGGATTTCGCCAGACAGAAATCATATCTGTCTGGCGATCATTTTTTCCCGCTTCGGTTTTACTCCGCCTCGCTGAGCTGACGGCGGATGGCCCGGAAGGTCTCCTCGCTGATATCGTGCTCCATGCGGCATGCGTCCTCTCTGGCAACGCCGGGGTCCACCCCCAGCCGGATGAGGTACTCCGTGAGCACCCGGTGCCGGTCATACATCCGGGCGGCGATCTCCATGCCGCTGTCGGTGAGGGTGATGAGCCCGTCCTTATCCATGGTGAGGTAGCCGTTTTCCCGCAGACGCTTGGTGGCATAGCTGACGCTGGGCTTGGTGACCCCCAGCTGCTCGGCCACATCGATGGAACGGATGTAGCCATGCTGCTTTCCCATCATCAGCATGGCTTCCAGATAATCTTCCGAGGATTTTTGGATCTTCATGTCGCGATAACCCTGCCCTCAGTGTGATATTGCCATTATAGCACAGTCCGCAGGAAAGCACAAGCACCGCCCCTCAGGGGAAAAAGCGCCGCAAATCGTCGTTTTCGTCGGATGCGCCCGTGGCGGCAGCCAGCAGAAATTGGCGGAAGGGCTCCATGCGCCGGACAAGGGTTCCGATGTGCCGGGCAAAGCTTTCGTAGTCCGTCATACAGTCTTTTTCCAGGGGGAAGGTCACGGTCCAGTTTTTGCAGCGGAGGAGGTCCGCCGCCGGGTGGGCGGCGTCATAACCCCGGGGCATGGTTTTGAGCCGGTCCCCCTCCACGCTAAGGCCCTTTTCCAGCAGAATTTCCTCCAGCTCGTCCCAGTGGAGGAGGATGAAGTCCCGGATGCGGTTCATCTCCTTGGTGCTGTCGCAGAAATAGCCCACACCCAGCAGACTGTCCCCGGGCTTCAGCTGCAGGAAGTAGCCCAGAGGCAGGGGAGACTTCTTGTCCGGGGAGATGTAGGCCCGGAAGGAGGGCTTGTAGGGGGGCATGTCCCGGTAGTAGCGCATGTCCCGGGCAATGCGGTACATCCAGCTTTTGGCGGGCATGTAGAGAATGTCCCGGCTCACCTCCGGCGCGGCGTCGGCAATGGCGAAGCGCAGATGCTCCAGCAGACTCAGGAAATCCTCACGGGCTGCTTCGTACCATTTGTGATGTTCGTGAAACCAGCTGCGCTCATTGTTGGCTTCCAGGGCCGCGCAGTAGTCCAGCATGCGGTCAAATTCCATGTTTCTTTCTCTTTCTCCGGTTCCGGGTCAAGCCCGGAAAAGTGTGCGGCCTCTTCCAGCAGGGAAGCCAGGTCTGCGCCGTGGCTGCGGCAGATGCGCCGGAGCCCCAGCAGGCAGGCCGGGTCCCGGCTGATGCGGTTAAGACCGAACTCGCAGGTGAGGGTGGCCCGAAAGCCGATTTCCGCCAGAAGGGCATCGCTCTGTTCATCGTAAAAGCCGTAGGGGTAAGTGAAAACGGCGGCAGCTTCCCCCGTTTCTGCCAGCAGCCGCTCCTGCAGCCGCCGGGCGTCCGCCGTGAGGCGGGCTTTGTAGTCCTCCGGGCTTTCTCCGGAGCGGGGGAGGCAGCCCTTTGTGCCGCCCTCCAGCCGGTGCAGGGCATAGCTGTGATTGCCCGGCTCCACCAGGCCGCTTTCCAGCGCCTGCCGCAGCTGCTGCCAGCTCATGTGGGCATAGACCCGCCCGGTCTGGGGATAGGCGGAAAATTCGTCGGTACTCTCCCCGATGACGGAGAGAAGCACCGGGGCCCCGTAGCGCTGCAGCAGAGGCAGGGCATACACCGGGAAGCTGCCGCAGCCATCGTCAAAACTGAGGAGGACGGGCTTTTCCGGCAGGGGACTGCCGCTGAACACATAGTTCAGAAGCATCTCCGGACTGATGACCGTGTAGCCCTCGTCCCGGAGGAATCGCAGATCGGCTTCCAGTTCCCAGGGATAGACACTGTCCTTCCCCGGATTCGTTTCCCGCACCTCGTGATACATGAGGATGGGTAGGATGTAGGTGTCCGCCGCCGCCGCCGGGTAAAAGCCCGGGTGACGGCACAAAAGCAGCAGGGCCAGCAGATATGACAGAATGGATTTAGCTTTCATGGGTTCCTCCGACGCCGCGGCGCGCCGCAAAGTTCGCGCGGCCCGCACAGTCTTCTTAAGAGCCTGCCCCGGCAGACGGCGGGAATACCCGGAAAGCTCTGTCAGTATAGCCTGCTTTGGGAGAAAAAGCAAATCCCGCAATGGGGCGAAAAAACTCGACCAATTGGAGAATTCAGGAAATCTTAAACGTTTGCAGGCTTGTTTCTTAAGCTTTTTTCCTCTATGCTTGAAGAAAAACGGGAAAAGGGGGGCACAGGCCGTGAGCAGCTCCGTGCGGGAACGAAAACTGAAAAGGTGGCTGAAGCTGCTGCTGGTGCTTATCGCTTTGGCGGTGGCATATCTTGCCTGGCTGTGTCCCCTGCGCCCGGCGGGTGCCGCAGCCTGGGTGGAAGCCCGGGCGCTGGGGACGTTCCCGCCCGCTCCGGTGAAATGCAGCCGGGCGGCTGCCCTGAATGCGGTGGAGGAGCTGGCCCTTCGGGACAGCCGCCTCCGCAGCCTGCTGGAGCGGGAGGCGGAGCTCCCCGATGCCCTCCTGCGTGCCCTGGCCAACAACCCGGAAATGGCGGACTTTGCCCTGGGCTATCCCGGCACGGGGGAAGCGGCGGGAGGCTACACGCCGGAAGAACGGAGCGCACCGCATCCGCTGCTCCTGCAATGGGACAGCCGCTGGGGCTATGTGCGCTACGGCAGCGGGCCCATCGGACTCACCGGCTGCGGCCCCGTGTGCCTGAGTATGGCGGCCCTGCAGCTTCTGGGGGAGGATGCCCCCACGCCGGACAAAATGGCCCAATGGGCCGAGGAAACGGGCTATTATGTGCCCGGAAAGGGAACTGCCTGGGCCATGTTTGCCGAGGGCGTGCGCGAATGGGGCATGCAGGGGCGGGAACTGCCCCTCTGGGAATCCTGCCTGTATCAGGCACTGGATGCCGGGGAGGTCATTATCTGCAGCATGAATGAGGGAGATTTCACCACCGAGGGGCATTATATCGTCATCTGCGGCTATGACGAAACGGGTTTTCGGGTCAACGACCCCAACAGCCGGGCCCGCAGCGAAGTGCGCTGGGACTACGCACGGCTGTCGGAGCAGATCAGCAATCTCTGGGCCCTGTCGGCGGCAGAATGAAAGGGAGGAAGAAAATGGAACGCTGTCACATTCTGGTTTGTGATGACGAGGCGGATATCGTCTCCGCCCTCTGCGTCTATCTCCGGGGAGAGGGCTATCGGGTCTCCGGCGCCTGCAGCGCCCCGGAAGCTCTGGCACTGCTGGAGCGGGAGGAAGTACACCTTCTGCTGATGGATATCATGATGCCGGGGATGGACGGTATCTCCGCCCTGGTGAAGCTGCGGGAGAAGCACAACATCCCGGTGATCCTCCTTACCGCCAAAAGCGAGGGGGCGGACAAGGTGCTGGGCCTGAATCTGGGGGCCGATGACTACATTACCAAGCCCTTCAATCCGGCGGAGCTGATGGCCCGGGTGCGCA
>JAZSQG010000244.1:0-2419 GCA_045537855.1 Oscillospiraceae bacterium | reverse complement strand
CAGCACTTCACCGGGCTGCAGGGCAGCAGCCATGGCTTCCACCTCGGGGCCCACACAGTCCGGCGCCATGCCCACGCTGCGGCCCAGAAGCTGCTCCAGATGCCGGGCCACGGGCTGCAGGCTCATTTCCGGCTTCACTTCCCCCTTGGGGCGGCCCAGATGGGAGCAGAGGATCAGGGCGGCGCCCTGCTCCAGAATATAGTTCACGGTCTTCAGGGACGCCCGGATGCGGGTATCGTCCACGATCTCCCCCTGATTCAGGGGTACGTTATAATCACAGCGCAGCAGGACCTTCTTCCCCTCCAGCGCCATGTCCGCCACGGTTTTCTTCAGATACTGCATCTGTCTTTCCTCCTTATTTTTTCAGACCCGGGAAGCCCTGCTGGCGCAGCGCTTCATAGCAAAGAATGGCAACACTGTTGCCCAGATTCATGCTGCGGGCGTCCCCTACCATGGGGATGCGCAGGCAGCGCTCGGCATAGCGCAGACGCAGGAATTCCGGCAGACCCGCCGTTTCCTTGCCGAAGAGGATCCAGCAGTCCTCCTCAAACTGCGCATCGGTGTAGCAGATGCCGCCCTTGGTGCTGCTGAGCCACAGGGGCTTCTCCCCGTGGAGGCGCAGGAACTCATCCAGATTATCGTAGACGCACAGGTCCACCAGATACCAGTAGTCCAGCCCGGCCCGCTTCACCGCCTTATCGGAAATATCGAAGCCCAGGGGCCGCACCAGATGCAGCCGCGCCCCGGTCACCGCACAGGTGCGGGCAATATTCCCGGTATTCTGGGGGATCTCGGGTTCCACCAATACCACATTGATCACGCGTTTTGACCTCGACTTTCCTTCACTCCGCCGGGCGCTGACCCGGCGCGGCGGGCTTTGCCCGCTCTTTCTATTGTATTCCCGCCGTCCGGATAATTCAAGGTCATTTTGGACTGTTTTTGCCGCTTTTTATCTTAATATGCACGCAATTTGGGGGAAATATGTTCCCGGATTGCTCTTTTTCTTTTTTCGGGAGAAAATGCTTTACAAACCGCATTTACGATGCTATAATAGCCGGGCAAATGCGCCTGTAGCTCAGTTGGATAGAGCGTCTGCCTCCGGAGCAGAAGGTCGTGCGTTCGAGTCGCGTCAGGCGTGCCAAAAATCGACATCTCTCGAAAGAGGGGTGTCGATTTTTACTTATTACCTCTTCACTATTCACTCTTCACTAAAAACAAGGGTCGATTTTTGGAAGGTAACAGGTAAGAAGTAATAGTGAATCAGTGTGGAATCCGCTGCGCGGATGATTGGAACTTAACCGCCGGAGGCGGTATCTATTTGAAGGAAACAGGGGACACACAAACATGATCCGCTTTGACAGGCTGTGGGACACCATGAAAGCCCGGGGCTTCAGCACCTACACCCTGCGGGAACAGTGCGGCATCGACAGCAAGACCGTCCGCCGTCTGCGC
The DNA here is from genome assembly GCA_045537855.1 of Oscillospiraceae bacterium. Classification (GTDB taxonomy): domain Bacteria; phylum Bacillota; class Clostridia; order Oscillospirales; family Oscillospiraceae; genus UBA1774. The sequence goes on along the minus strand of JAZSQG010000244.1, from coordinate 967 downwards.
TCCAATGACAATGTGGAGACCAAAACGCCGGACCGTCTCTGCACCGCCCTTGACTGCAGGCTGGAGGACATCGCCGAATTCGTCCCCGATGCACAGTCCGGGGACGCGCCCTGATACAAACAAACAAGCGTGTGAAGCGCCCCTGCGGGGCGTCCTTCACACGCTTTTCGTTTTTCGATCGGGTTCTCCCTCTTCAGCGCAGGAGCAGCAGCTCCGCCAGAAAGACCACGCCGCAGCAGGTCAGGGCCACCTGGAAGAGGTTGCAGCCCAGCCAGGCTGCCAGAATACCCGCCGCCAGGGCAAGCGCCCCGGAGACAGGGGACTGGGTAGCCTCCACGATGGCGGGGAAGGTCATCACCGCCAGGGTCACATAGGGCACATAATAGAGGAAGGACTGGATGAAGCGGCTGCGGATGGGCTTGCGCAGCAGGGTCATGGGCAGAGAGCGGATGAGATAGGACACGCCGCCCATCACCAGAATGTAGAGATAGATATTCCGGCTCATCCCTGCACCTCCTGTTCTTCTTCACCCTGCTCCGCCGGCGTCCTCGGGAAGAGGAGGGCAGCCAGGGAAGCAAGGATCACGGTGAGGAGTATGGTGCGCGTTCCATCGGCCATGCCCGCCAGGAACTGCAGGCGGGAGGCGATGAAGCTCACCGCAAAGCAGGTCAGCACCAGGCCCGCGATGATCCGGTCCTTCCGGGCCGGGGGAATGATGACCGCAAGGAACATGCCGAAGAGAGCCACGCTGAGGGCGCTCACCAGCCGGGCGGAGAGGACATTCCCCGCCACCACACCGGCGGCGGTGCCCAGGGCCCAGCAGGGCGCGGCAATGGCCACCGCGCCGGAGGTATACACCGGGTTCAGCGGCCCGGGCCTCGCCACGGTGATGCCGAAAATCTCATCGGTGATGTCGAAGGCCACCAGAAAGCGGTGCAGGAGGCTCAGTTCCGGCCCGGCCTTCTGG
>JAZSQG010000281.1:0-7744 GCA_045537855.1 Oscillospiraceae bacterium | reverse complement strand
TTCTTTATCCAGCACGCTGCCCTTGTCAAAGCGGACATTCAAATTGAAGCGGCGCTGCAGCTGTGTCTGCAGCACTTCCAGCTGAATGGGGCCCATGAGCTGCACCTGGATGCAGCCCTGATGCCCGACCCATACGACACGAAGCTGGGGGTCCTCTTCTTCCAAGATCCGCAGCTTCCCCAGCAGGGTGTGGACATCCAGGCCATCCTCCGGCAGCGCTTGATAGCTCAGCACAGGCTCCAGCACAGGCTCCTGCGCATCCGGTGCGGCACCCAGACCCTGACCGGGGTAGGTTTTGCTGAGGCCCAGCACGGCACACACGCTGCCGGGATACACCTGCTCCACCTGCGTGAATTTTGCCCCGGAATAAATCCGCAGCTGGCTGGCCTTTTCCGACCATTCTTCGCCGCTGCGGCTTACGCCGCCGATGCTGTCGCGCACCTTCAGAACGCCGCCTATGACGGCAAGCCAGGTCAGGCGTGCGCCCTGCTGGTCGCCGGAAACCTTGATGACCCGGGCCGCAAAGCCCTCATAGCGCTGGGGTACCCGGGTGTACGCCGCAAAGCCATCCAGAAGCCGGTCGACCCCATCCAGATGCAGAGCAGAACCGAACCAGCAGGGAAACACCTCCCGGCGGGCAATGGCGGTACAGAGCATGTCAGGGCTGATGCTGCCGTTTTCCAGATAGTGCTCCATGAGAACTTCGCTGCAGGTGGCGGCGTTTTCCGCCAGTTCCTCTTCGGGGGCGAGAAAATCCGTAACGCCCGGAGAAAGGCGACTGTGCAGCTCCTGCAGCAGCGCAGCCCGTTCCGTTCCGGGCAGGTCCATTTTATTGACGAATATAAAAGTCGGTACCCGGTACTGCCGCAGCAGTCGCCACAGGGTCTCCGTGTGGCTCTGTACGCCGTCACTGGCGCTGATGACCAGCAGCGCATAATCGAGACTTGCCAGCGTGCGCTCCATTTCGGCGGAAAAGTCGGCATGGCCGGGGGTGTCCAGCAGACTGATCTCCACCTCGGGCAGTTGCAGCAGGGCCTGCTTGGCAAAGATGGTGATGCCCCGGTCCTTCTCCAGCTGCTCCGTATCCAGAAATGCATCCCCGTGGTCCACGCGCCCCAGCTTTCTAAGGGCGCCTGCGCGGTAAAGCATGGCTTCCGCCAGTGTGGTTTTTCCCGCGTCAACATGGGCAAGGATGCCGAAAATCAGTCGCTTCATCTGCCGAACTCCGTTTACAGTGTTTGATAAAATAATTCTACCGCGAAATCTCATTTGATACAAGTATCATTTCCTGCAGAAAGAAAAAGCGGGCGGTCCCCATTGCGGGAACCGCCCGGCTTACCAAACACAATCAGGTCATTTCACAGAGGATCTTTGCGGCCTGCGCCCGGGTGAGCGTGCCATTGGGCAAGAAGTATCCGTCCTCATAGCCGGAGAGCACGCCCCGGAACACCAGTTCGGCCACATAGCGGCCCGCCCAGGCGGGAATGTCCCGGGCGTCCGTAAAGGCCAGGTCGGCGCACATCTGCCCGCCCTCCTGGGTCCTGCCTAGAATGGTGGCAGCCTGTGCCCGGGTCAGCGTGCTGGCGGGCTTGAAGGCCACGCCCTCCGCGCTGCCCTCGCCCTTAATGAGGCCCAGGGTGGCGGCTGCCCGGGCAGCGGGAGCGGCCCAGGCGGGAATGTCCCACTCGTCCGTGAATTCCACGGTGATCTCCTGATACGACTCCGTGTCCACCTTCAGCCAGCGGCAGAGCATCACGGCAAATTCCGCTCGTGAGATGGGGCTGTCCGGGTCAAAATACAGGGTATCCTCCGGCCCGGGCTTACCGCTGATGACGTCCAGTCCGTAGAGATAGTTGGCATAGGGTTCCGACCAGTGCCCGTCGAGATCGGCGAATACGCCGCTGCTTTCTCCTTCCAGCGCTGCGGAAACACAGATGCGGTTGCCGCTCAGGTCCGAAGCCCGGAGGGTGGCCCGCCGCAGCTTCGGACTCTCTTCCGCCAGGGCCTGCAGACTGCCCGTTACCGGGTCATAGCTGAAGGGCAGTTCTTCTCCGTCCACCAGCAGCGTGATATTCTCCGGCTTCAGGCCGCCGTCCACCAGGTCGCTGAGGCTGCCGCTGATGAGGGCTCCTTCCGTATGCAGCCGTACCACAGGCGGCTCAAGATCCGGGTCGGCATAATCGGTGAGCAGCAGCTGATCCAGCCAGATGGTGCCTGCTGCGCTGCCCTCCAGCTGCAGCCCCTCAATGCCGCCGTACTCCCGGGTGAAGAGGCTGAGCTGCTTCCAGCCCTTGAAATCCAGGGTATCCACCAGATTCCATACCCCATCATGGACGGAGTACAGCTTTGTGCCCGAGCCGTCCCCATAAACCCAGAAGGTGGCATAATCGGAAACGGAGGCCCACTGCAGGTCCATGGGATAGTAGGCGCTGCCCGCGCTGAGGTCATAGCTGAGCTTCAGACTGCCGGAGCCGTAGCGCACATAGTCCATGGATGTTTCCGCAGTCCAGACGATGCCCTCGCCTGCCCCCGTTTCGGCATTGTCAAAATCATTGACGCACATAATGGGCGATTTCACCACGACATCTACGGTGAAGCTCTGTTCCCCGGCCTGCAGGGTCACAGTCCCGAGCCCGCCGGATCCGGAAGCGGTAAAGAGGCCGCTTTCGTCCACACTGCCTGCGTTTCCGCTGCTGCTCCAGCTGTACGCTTCATCTTCTCCCCAGACATCCAGCAGCTGCCAGGTCGCGCTGGAAGAAAGATCCACCTTCTGACCGGGGCTGAGCTGCAAGGTGCTGATCTCATGGCCGCTTTGCTGGTTCAGGATGCGCAGCGTATCGGGGCTTTCCACCACCTGCAGAGGGAGTGATGCTTCCAAACCTCCCACTTCGGCCCGGATTGTTACTTCCCCGCCTTTTTCCGGGGCGGTAAAGACGCCGCTTTCGTTGATGCTCCCGGCGTTCACGCTGTAGCGAATGTTTTTAAGCGTTACGGGAGCGCCCGCTTCATCGCAGGCTCCGGCAAAGATCTGTACCCGGCTGCCTGACAGAACCGCCATGGCCTCCGTATGCAGGGAGAGCAGGGCGGCATTTCCCGCTTTTTTGCCAGGAGCGGTGAGCAGCAGGAAGGTGCTGACTTCCCGCTCCTGTCCCAGAGAGGGGCGGCTCAGAAGGCCGCAGTCCTCCTCACCGGGGTACTGGGCCCGGAGGAAGGTGGAGCCGCCGCCGTCCATAGCACCCGCTTCCACGCAGCCCAGCTCCTTCAGCCGCTGCGCCGTTTCCGCCAGGGTCAGCCCGGAGGAATAGCCTGACTGCCGCCCGTCCACCGTGTAGAAGATTACCGTACCGTCTTTGCGGATACCCACAGCGGTACGGGGGGCACGATTGCGGTCGATCCTATCCAGATTTGCGGCAATTTCTCCATCGCTCATGAGCTTGTAGAGACTGCCCATGGCCTGGCTTGCCTGCTCCCAGCGGAGATCTTCCACGCTGATCTCCAGCGTCAGGGTCGTGCCGGGCTGCAGGGCATCCGCCCCGCTGTGCCGCCAGGCATCGCTGCTCTCCGTCAGGCACAGTACCAACCGGTTTTCGGGGATCTCCACTGCACCGCCGCTGCGGTAATTGGATTCCACCGTGAGTTCCAGGCAGCAGCCGACTTCCAAACGCTGCCCTTCCGCCACGGTCAGTACGATATTCCGGGTCTTCACCGACGAGCCGGTGCGGGCGCCGAAATCCTCGGTATAGAGGTAAAAATCGCCGCTTTTGATGCTTTTGTTCAGGCCGCCCAGGCGGTAGCGCTCCCCGCCAATGCCGAGAGACATGCGCAGGGCGGGCTTTCCGAAGAAGGCGGAGCCATCCTCCATAAAGCCCAGGGCACAGTTTCCGTCATCGGAAGAAAGAAGTTTTCCGTCCTCTATGACCAGGCCCAGAGGGACATTGGTGGCCATGACGTAATAGTCCCCGTTTACCCCCGCGACCACACGCCTGCCCCGGCCCTCCACCAGAGCGGAAGCTTCGGGAAAAGCCAGCTTGTCCGTCAATTGACTGCCGCAGAAGACCAGGGGCGTCACGGCACCGCCGGGACTGTAAGTTATGTAGTGTTCTTCCTGCCGGTCTTCCATCTGAAAGACCCCTTCCGTCAGGCTGACGCCGGGAGCCAACTCCGTGGAACGGGTCCGGTGGGAAGTATTTGCCCCGGAAGCCGGGAAAATCAGGGTGAGCGCGGCCAGAAGTGCCGCGATGATGCGTTTTGCTTTCATATGCTCTCCGCGATCCGGTCTGCGCCGAAGCGCAGCGCTGTGCGTAAATCGGCTACGACGGAATTATATCATGGCTGCAGGGACGAAACAACACGGGAAAAAACGGCAAATCATCGGAAAAGACAAAAGGCACACTGCAGCAGCGGTGTGCCTTTCGGTAAAAACGATTCCAGATCAGGACGTCTTCTGGGGTACGGCGGCCTCCATCAGCCGGAAGCTGATGACAGCAGTTTCCCCTTCCCGGAAGACTTCAAGGCTCAGGGTATCTCCTGCCTGGAGGCTGTTGATCACGCCGTAAAGGGTGTCCACGGAATCCAGCTTTTCCCCGTTGGCGGAAATGATCAGGTCCCCGGCCCGGATGCCGGCTTCATAGGCCGTGCTGCTTTCGCTCACCTCGGAAATATAAATACTGGAAGGATAGCGGTAATACAGCACATAGCTTTCCGGGATCTCCATCACCGAGAGGCCCGAGGAAGGACGGCCCGCAATGTAGCCGAATTCCAGAAGCTGGTCAATGATGTCCTTGGCTTCGCTCATGGGAATGGCAAAGGATATATCGCCCGCCTCGGGATACTGAGCGCCCATATCGCCGCTGATGATGCCCACAACCTGACCGGCACCGTTGAGAAGCATGCTGCCGCTGGCATACTGCCCCAGCCGCAGCCCCAACTGGATGGCGCTCATGGGGTAGCCCTTGTAGCGAAAATCGCGGTTTACGGCGGATACAACGCCCTCCGTGTAATTCAGGACACCGGCCACGGGATTACCCAGCACCGCCACATCATCGCCCACGGCAAGCGCTTCGCTCCTGCCGAATTCCGCAGGGGTGAGCCCCTCCGCGTCAATGCTGATGACGGCAAGGTCGGTGGTATAATCCAGCCCGATCACATAGGCGCTGTACGCCGCATCCCCGTGATGCACCAGAATGTTTTTCGCGTCCGTCAGGATGCTGCCGCTGGTGATGATGGCACCGTTGGAGGTGGCGATGATGCCTGCAGCCGTGATGCTTCCGCCCCGCTCCGTTTCCACGGTGATGGTCACGGCGGAAGGGCTGCACTTCTTGTAGATCTGACTGCCGCCGAGATGACCTCCCGCCGCGGGAGCTGTAATATCCAGGGTAGAGCCGTCCCACTGATAGTCGGGCGCCCGGTCCGGCTGGCTGGCAGTTTCGCCGAAGGGAGCGCCGGGGTGCAGCTGCAGAAGTTCGCCGGGAACTGCGGAATCCCGCAGTGCCACGGAAAACTTTACACCGTCCTCATTGCGCTCCAGCACTACCCGGAATTGCAGCAGAAAGAGGATTCCGCCCGCTGTCAGCAGCAGAAGGAACAAAATAAGGATCAGCGCCAGAATGAAGCGTCCTTCGGAGTGTTTCTTTCTGGGTGCTTCATCCGGCAGCAGTCTGCTCCGATATTGGAAGCTTGCTGCGTCAGCAGGGCTGGTGTAAGCCAGGTCCTCCTGTTTGAAATCTTTACCGTCAGACATGACGTGACCTCCGAACCAGAGATTACACTCATTCCAGACTGAGGGAGAAGCGGAACTCCGTCTCCCCGTCCTTGGAGCGAACCCAGATGTCTTCGCCCATGGCGTCCAGAATATTTTTTACAATATACAGGCCGAGTCCCATTCCCTCCCGGTCAATGCTGCGGGAGCGGTCCGACTTGTGGAAGCGCTGGAAAATTTCCGGGAGCTCGTCCTCGGGGATGGTCTCGCCCCGGTCCGTGACGGACACGAAGGCTTTGCCGTTCTGCTTGAAAACGCGGACGTCCACCCTGCTGCCAGCATCGGCGAATTTTACCGCGTTATCCAGAATATTGCGTACCACCTGAGTAAGGGAATCCGGATTTCCCCGTACACGAAGACCTTCTTCCGGCAGTTCCGCCTCCAGACTGAGCTGCTTTTCCCGGAAACGGCCATCCAGCGAGATAATGGCGGTGCGCACGGTCTCGGTAATATCGAAGACCTGCGTTTCTCCCGGGCGCTGGACCTGGCTGCGGCTGATTTCCAGCATCTGCCGAACCAGACGGCTCAGGCGCTTGGTTTCATCGGAGATGATGGCAAGATAGCGTTGGGATTCTTCCGGCGGAATGGTGCCGTCCAGCAATCCGTCCGCGAAGCCGGAAATGGTGGTCATGGGGGTTTTCAGTTCATGGGACACGTTGGCAATAAATTCCCGCCGATTCTTTTCCGAGCGTTCCAGAGCATCGGCCATCTGGTTGAAGGCTTCCGCCAGCTCTCCCACTTCGTCCTTTCGGCCCGGGGCCTGTATGCGGACGGAGAGGTCGCCTTTGGCAAATTGCCGGGCAGCAGCACCCATTTCCCGCAGCGGCGCCGCCTCCCGGCGGCTGTAGATGACAGAGAGCGGCAACGCCAGCAGGAGCACCACCCCCGCTGCCAGAAGCAGCGTATAGGCAAAGCCCCGCCATATTTTTCCCACATCACCCGCTGCCGCGGAAACGAAAACGCTGCCCGCGCTATCCCCCGAAGCGTCAACAAGGGGAAGAGCGGAAACATATCGCGCCTCGCTGTAGAGGCCGCTCAAATCCGTATAGGCCCGATAGCTGCCCTTGGCGGCAAGCTCACGGAGCCCTCCCTCCGGGATCTGCACACCGATATGCCGGCATTGCAGGGGCCCTTCGGAGCAGCTCTGGATAAAACCGCTTTCATCGCAGAGGAAAATCTGGGTGTTGGTAGCCCGGCCGATGGCCGTAGTGGGCAGTGAAAGTTCCCAGGCGTCCGCTCCGTCCGTTTCCTGCACGGCCAGCTTCAGCTCCGCCACCACCGTTGCGGTAGACTGGAGGGTCCTGAGCTTGTCCCGGATGACGATGCTGTAGCTGATGACGGAAAAGGCGATGCCCAGAATGATCATACTCAGCAGCACCATACCGCCGCTGAGGACCAGATTCCGGCGAAAAATACTGCGTCTCATTACTTATCCTGCATCGTTTCAAATTTATAGCCCACTCCCCAGACGGTGCTGAGGTTCCAGGCGGGGCTGACCCCCTCCAGCTTTTCCCGGAGACGCTTGATGTGCACGTCCACCGTGCGGGAATCGCCCAGATAATCAAAGCCCCACACTTCGTCCAGAAGTTGATTACGGGTATACACCCGGTTGGGGGAAGAAGCCAGGTGGTAAAGCAGCTCCATTTCTCTGGGCGGCGTCTCCACCTTTTTGCCGTCCACCACCAGCTCATAGGAATCCAGATTAATCTCCAGCCGGTCAAATACCAGGCGCTTGCCGCCTGCGGTTTCGCCGCCGCCGTAGCGCCGCAGCACAGCGTGGATCCGGGCAAGGAGCTCCTTCACTTCAAAGGGCTTGGTGATATAGTCATCCGCCCCCAGTTCCAATCCCTGCACCTTATCATCCGTCTCCTCCCTTGCGGTGAGCATGATGATGGGTACGGTGGAAAACTGGCGGATCGCCCTGCAGACAGCCCAGCCGTCCATCACCGGCAACATGATGTCCAGAAGGACAAGGTCCGGCTGCAG
>JAZSQG010000356.1:0-3185 GCA_045537855.1 Oscillospiraceae bacterium | reverse complement strand
TTGGCTCACAGAACGACATGGCTACGATCCGACTTGCCTGTCCGGCTTTCACAGCAAGTTTATTCAGCGGAGATGAGGTAATAGTACACGGGCTGTCCGCCGGCCACGGGGCTGACTTCCGCATTGGGGATACGCACCTGCAGGGCCTGGCAGAACTCCGCCGCTTCCTCTTCGCTCACGTCCTGCCCGTAGTAGACGCTGACGATCTCGGCATCCAGCTCCCGGATGGCGATGGCGATGGGATCCGTCATATCCTGCGCTTCCTTTTCCGCGCAGAGGAATTTCCCTTCCTTCAGGGCCAGATAGTCCCCCTCCCGGATCTCCACCCCGTCAAAGACGGAGTCCCGGGCGGCATAGGTCACGGAGATGGTCTGTACCGCCTCCATGGCCTGACGCATGACTTCGGCGGTCTCCTCCCCTTCCCCTTCCAGGTCGGCGGCCAGCAGGGCGGAAATGCCCTGAGGTACCGTGGTGGTGGGGATGACGATCACGGGCTTTTCGCTGAGCCCGGCGCACTGCTGGGCAGCCATGATGATGTTCTTGTTGTTGGGCAGCACCAGCACCGTCTCCCCCCGGGAGCGCTCCACGGCACGGAGGATATCCTCCGTGGAGGGGTTCATGGTCTGGCCGCCGGAAACCACCTCGTCGGCGCCCAGCTGGCGGAAGATCTCCGTCAGCCCGTCGCCGGCGCAGACGGCCACCACACCCAGCTTCCGGCTGGGCTCCCAAGGTGCGGGCGCGGCTTCCTGCGCCTGCTCCTGCGTGGGAGCGGCGGGAGCTTCCTGGAGCTTGCTGGTGTGCTGCTCGCGCATGTTTTCCACCTTGACGCTCAGGAGGCTGCCGTAGGTCAGGGCCTCGGTGAGCACGTCACCGGGGCGGTCGGAATGGACATGCACCTTGATGAGCTCCTCATCGTCCAGCACCACGGCGCTGTCGCCGATGGAGGAGAGGAAGCTGCGCAGCAGGTCCACGGACTTCTCCGTTTCCTTGCGCACGATGAACTCGGTGCAGTAGGGGAAGACGATGTCCTCCTCGGTGTCGAACTTGCTGAAGACCGATTCCCCTTCGTTGTCGGCACCGGGGACGGTGTATTCCAGCACTTCGCCCCGGAGCACGCCGATGAAGGCCCGGAGGATGATGAGGTAGCCCATGCCGCCCGCGTCCACCACGCCGGCCTTTTTCAGCACGGGGTTCAGCTCCAGGGTGTTTTCCAGGGCAATGTCGCCCTCCGCCACGGCGGCCAGCAGCACTTCCTCCAGACCGCTCACGCCTTCTTCCGCAGCCTTCAGGGCGGCGGCTGAGGCCAGCCGGGACACCGTAAGTATCGTGCCCTCGGTGGGCTTCATGACGGCCTTGTAGGCGGCGCTGACGCCCTCATTCAGGGCACGGGCCATTTCCAGGCTGTCGGCCTCCTGCTTCTCCTTCAGGGCCTTGGAAAAGCCCCGGAAGAGCAGGGAAAGGATGACGCCGGAGTTGCCCCGGGCGCCCCGGAGCATGGCGGAAGCCGCCGCCTCCGCGGCGCTGCTCAGGGTCCTGGGCTCCTTTTTGCTCAGCTCCTGGGCAGCCGCATTCAGCGTCATACTCATATTGGTTCCCGTATCCCCATCGGGCACGGGAAATACATTCAGCTCATTGATCTCCTGTCGGCGCAGTTCCACGGCAGCAGCCGCGCTGATGACCATATCCCGGAACAGCCGACCGTTCAGTCTCTCTGTCATCTGCCAAATCCTCCGTCAGTCCCTTAGTCCGGCATTACCATGTCCACATACACGTCCACGTCCTTCACGCAGACGCCGGTATCCTGTGTCACCTTGTAGCGGACCGCACTGCTGATGGCGTCACAGATCACGGGGATGTTCACCCCGGTATTCACAATAATGTGCAGCTCGATGGAGATGGATTCTCCGTCCTCGTCGTAGCGAACGCGCACGCCCTTGCCCATGGCTTCCCGCTTCAGCAGATGCACCAGCCCGTCGCTGGCAGAACGCTTGGCCATGCCGCGGACGCCGAAGCAGCTGGTGGCCGCCGCGCCCACAAGGGAGGTAAAGACCTCGCCGGAGATCCGGATGGTGCCCTGATCGTTTGCGATTTTTATCATTCTGAACTCCTTCCGCTGGAATGATAGGCTTCTTCAGGGGGGCACTTTTTCACCCCACAGGGAGCTATTGTATCATAGCATCTCCCAAACTACAAGCAATTTCCTCGGGAGAAATACGAAAAAATCATTGTTTTTCCGGGATTTTTCAGCCCTGCCCGGAAAAGCGCTCCCTGCCGGGGCTCCCTGCGTGCCCCTTCCCCGCTCCCGCTCCGCCCCTGCAGCTGCACCCGTCTTTTTTCTTTCCCCCTGTTTACAAGGCGGCCTCCTTCCGATATAATACCTTTTGTAATCATATTTTTCCGGACTGAGGTGACGGCATGGCAGAAGGCTTTCCCGAAATACTCTCCCGCCTGCGCAAGGAGCGCAAGCTGAATCAGCGCACCGCCGCGGCGGCGCTGAACATTTCCCAGGCCCTGCTGAGCCATTACGAAAACGGCCTGCGGGAGCCGGGTCTCGCCTTTGTGGACGCGGCCTGCAGCTTCTACGGCGTCTCGGCGGACTATCTCCTGGGCCGCAGCGCCCTGCGCTCTCCCCCGCCGGGGGGCGCGCTGTCCCCGGCGCTGCTGGAGATCATCGAAGCCATGGCCCAGACTTCCGACAGCCTCATCCGGGCCCTGCAGGCCCTTGGCGACCGGGAGACGGAAGAAGACCTGCGGGATTACATCGCCCTGCTCCTCTACGGGGGCCTGCGCCCCTATGATGCCGGCAGCGAAACCGGCCCGGAAGCAGAGCAGAACACAGCCCTTTGTGCCGCCGCCCGGCAGCTGCTCCTGGCGCGGCTTCTGGCCCGCCGCCCCAAAGGGGCGGAAGCGGGTCTCTGCATCGAGCTTCCCGAAGCCCTGAAGGCTCCCGCGGAAGCGGAACTGAACGTCCTGCGGGACGAGTGGAGGTAAGACCCCATGATCGACCAGTCCAAGATCCGCAATTTTTCCATCATCGCCCACATTGACCATGGCAAGAGCACCCTGGCCGACCGCCTGCTGGAAAGCTGCAACGCTGTCAGCAGTCGGGACATGGAGGCTCAGATCCTGGACAATATGGAGCTGGAAAAGGAACGTGGCATTACCATCAAGGCCCGGGCCGTGAG
>JAZSQG010000110.1:0-6665 GCA_045537855.1 Oscillospiraceae bacterium | reverse complement strand
GGTAGCTGGCCCGGTTTTCCTCCGCTTCCGCCCGCTGCGCAAAGAAGTTTTCGGCCACCTGGGGGAAGGAGATGTAACTGAGCACGTCCTCATCGCAGCGGGCGAGGCCCTGCAGCTGCTCCTTCATCTTCTCAAACTGGGGCTCCAGGGTTTCGGCATAGCGGCCTTCCATGGGCTTCTCGTCCCCCAGCACGCGCCTGACCAGCTCGGGGTTGATCTCGCCGGGAGAGCGGCCGTATTCGCCCCGGATATAGGCCTGGATCTCCTTGCCGATGTTCTTGTACTTGCCCATGAGCACGTTGCTCACCGCCTGCACGCCCACCATCTGGCTCAGAGGGGTGACCAGAGGGGGATAGCCCATGTCTTCCCGGACCCGGGGGGTCTCCTCCAGCACTTCGTCCAGACGGTTCAGGGCGTTGGCCTGCTCCAGCTGGCTGATGAGGTTGGAGAGCATGCCGCCGGGGATCTTGTAATTCAGGGCGTCGGTATCGGTACGCATGGAGACGGGCTTCATGAGGCCGGAGGCGAGGCATTCGCCCTGATAGGCCTTGAAGTAGTCGTTGGCCTGCTTCAGCACCGCTTCGTCCACGGTGACCTCATGGCCCAGCTGCTTCAGGGCATAGGCCAGGGTCTCGGTGGCGGGCTGGGAGGTGCCGCCGGAGAAGCTGCTGAGTGCGGTGTCGATGACGTCCGCGCCGGCTTCCACGCCCTTCAGGAGGGTCATGAAGGCAAGGCCGGTGGTGCAGTGGGTGTGGACCACCACGGGGATATCCAGGCTGTCCTTGATGGCGCTGACCAGATCGTAGCACTCGGCGGGGCTCATGACGCCGGCCATGTCCTTGATGCAGATGGTCTCAAAGCCCATTTCCTTCATCTCGCGGCACATGGCAACGTACTTTTCCAGGGTGTGCACGGGGCTGGTGGTGTAGGAGATGGCGCCGGAGGCAATGGCCCCCTGCTTCACGGTCTCTTCCACGGCCACCCGCAGGTTGCGCAGGTCGTTCAGCGCGTCAAAAATGCGGATGATGTCGATGCCGTTGGCCACGCTGCGTTCCACGAACTTGCGGACCACGTCATCGGGATAGTGGCGGTAGCCCAGCAGGTTCTGGCCCCGGAGGAGCATCTGAAGCTTGGTGTTGGGCATCTTGGCCTTGATGGTGCGCAGGCGTTCCCAGGGGTCTTCGCCGAGGTAACGCATGCAGGTGTCAAAGGTGGCGCCGCCCCAGCACTCCACGGAGTAGTAGCCCGCCTTGTCCAGGGTTTCCAGAATGGGCTCCATGACCTTGATGGGCATACGGGTGGCGATGAGGGACTGGCTGGCGTCACGCAATACGGTTTCGGTAAACTGCACTTTCATCCTTCTGACCGTTCCTTCCCGCCGGTCTCACGGGACCGGCAATGCATTGATACGAGTTTAGAGAGGTTTTTTCTGAATTTTGGCAAAGCGCCGGGGGTACTCCGCCGGTGTGGGAGCCACCTTCCGGAGTACGAGGATGCTTCTGGGGACCCCCGCCACGCTGACTTCCCGGATGCTTTCCAGCTCCGCGCCCAGCACTTCGATGGCGTTTTTGGCTTCTTCCACTTCTTCGGCGCAGTCCCGGGCCTTCATGGCCAGCAGGGCGCCGCCGGGGCGCACAAAGGGGAGGCAGAGTTCACACAGGGGGCTGAGACGGGCCACGGCCCGGCTCACGGCGTAGTCAAAGCCTTCCCGCCAGCCCTCCAGTTTGGCCTGCTCCTCCGCCCGGGCGTGGATACACTGCACGTCTTTTTCCAGCAGGGCCGTGAGCTCCCGGAGAAAGTCCACGCGCTTACTGAGGCTGTCCAGCAGCGTCAGCTGCAGCTCCGGCTGCCCCAGAAGCAGGGGCAGGCCGGGGAAGCCCGCGCCGGAGCCCACGTCAATGACCCGGGCGCCGGAAAAGTCCTCGCCGCAGCTGAGCAGGCTCAGACTGTCCAGGAAATGCCGCCGGGCGGTCTCCTCCTCCCCGGTGACGGCGGTGAGGTCCATGACCCGGTTCTTTTCCATGAGAAATTCGTAATAACGGGTAAATTCCGCCTCCGCCTGCTCCGGCAGGCTGAGACCCAGTTCCCGTGTGCCTGCGCGCAGGCAGTCGGTCAGGGCGCTCATTGGGGCGTGATCTCGTAGAACAGCTTCCAGTTTTCCACGAGCTCGAAGTATTCCTTGTAGTAGGCGGTGCTGCCCAGGGTCTTTTCGTAGAGGAAACCCGCGCAGCCCCCTTCGCGGTAATAGGTGTAGAAGATCACGGCGTCCGGGGTCACGGCCACGTTCAGCACCTCCGCCCCGCAGGCATAGTCCCCGAATACGGCCCGGAGGCTGGCGCTCGCTTCCCCGGCTTCGTAGGGCCCCAGAACTTCGCCGTTCTCCACCAGCATGGGCACGCCCTCCACGCTGCGCTGGATGAGCAGCGCGTCTTCCTCCACCAGGGCGGCGGTGAGCAGCTGGATATCATCCGCCTTTTCCACGAACATCTCCCGGGCGTCCAGCAGGGCGGCCTCAAAGAGCACGGTGGGAGAGCTGCCGTCCACCTGAATGGCGGCGGTCTCCACATAAATGTAACGGATGCCCCAGGCCAGCAGCACGGCGGCGATGGCCGCTGCGGCAAGCTTCAGGACGGTTTTCATCCCTTCTTCTGCTCCTTGAGCAGGTCACGGATTTCCGCCAGCAGCAGCTCTTCCTTCGTGGGTTCGGGCTCGGCGGGCGCTTCTGCGGCGGCAGCTTCCGCGGCAGCGGCGGCGGCAGCGGCTTCTTCTTCCTTTTTGCGCTTCTCGGCCAGCTCCCGGGCCTTGTTGAAGGCGCGGACGATCATGAAGCAGACGAAGGCGATGATGACGAAGTCGATGATGGTATTGACGAAGTTGCCGAAGCCCAGGACGGTGGCGGGGGTGATGACATTGCCCTCGGCGTCCAGTTCGGCGGCCTTCAGGGTGACGTTCAGCACGGCGGTGGCATCGGTTCCGCCGAAGACCCAGCCGATGAAGGGCATCAGCAGTTCATTGACCAGAGCGGTGGTGATCTTGCCGAAGGCGCCGGCTACGATGACGCCGATGGCCATGTCCAGCACGTTTCCCCGGGAAATGAAATTCTTGAACTCGGTAAACATCTTTTTCACGGTACTTCCTCCTGTTTTCGTGTTAGTTCTCTCTTATTTGGGCTGCAGGACTTCTATGCCGCCCATGTAGGGACGGAGCACGGCGGGAACGGTGACGCTGCCGTCGGCCTGCAGATGGTTTTCCAGGAAGGCGATGAGCATCCGGGGAGGCGCCACCACGGTGTTGTTCAGGGTGTGGGGGAAGTAAAGCTTCCCGTCGGCGCCGCGGCTGCGGATCTTCAGGCGGCGGGACTGGGCATCGCCCAGGTTGGAGCAGGAGCAGACCTCGAAATACTTCTGCTGCCGGGGGCTCCAGGCCTCGATGTCGCAGGACTTCACCTTCAGGTCGGCCAGGTCGCCGGAGCAGCATTCCAGCTGCCGCACGGGAATTTCCAGACTGCGGAAGAGCTCCACGCTGTAGCGCCACATCTTCTCGTACCAGTCCATGCTCTCCTCGGGCTTGCAGACCACCACCATTTCCTGCTTTTCAAACTGGTGGATGCGGTAGACGCCCCGCTCCTCGATGCCGTGGGCGCCCTTTTCCTTGCGGAAGCAGGGAGAATAGCTGGTGAGGGTCTGGGGCAGGCTGCTCTCCTCCAGGATCTGGTCGATGAAGGAGCCGATCATGGAATGTTCGCTGGTGCCGATGAGATAGAGGTCCTCGCCCTCGATCTTGTACATCATGGCGTCCATTTCCGCGAAGGACATGACGCCGGTGACCACGCTGCCCCGGATCATGAAGGGGGGCACGCAGTAGGTGAAGCCCTTATCGATCATGAAGTCCCGGGCGTAGGCGATGACGGCGCTGTGCAGGCGGGCGATATCCCCCTTCAGGTAGTAAAAGCCGTTGCCGGAGACGCGCCGGGCGCTGTCCAGATCCAGGCCCCCGAAGGATTCCATGATCTGGGCATGGTAGGGCACCTCATAGTCGGGCACAGTGGGCTCGCCGAAGCGCTGCAGCTCCACATTCTCGCTGTCGTCCCTGCCGATGGGCACGGAGGGGTCGATGATCTGGGGAATGACCATCATCCGGGAGGTGACGGCCTCTTCCAGCTCGGGCTCTCTGGCCTCCAGCTCCTTCAGGCGCTCGGCCTGAGCGGCTACCTGGGCCTTCAGGGCTTCGGCCTCCTCCTTCTTGGAGGGGTCCTTCTTGGCCTGTCCCATGAGCATGCCGATCTGCTTGCTGAGGCTGTTGCGCTTGCCCCGCAGCTCGTCCGCCTCGGTCTTGACCTGGCGCAGCTCTTTGTCCAGTTCCAGCACCTCGTCTACCAGGTGGAGCTTGCTGTCCTGAAACTTCTTTCTGATATTTTCCTTGACTGCTTCGGGATTTTCCCGAACAAAACGGATATCCAGCACCCTTCGTTTCCTCCGTTATTCTTCATTCGGCACGCCCAGAGCCGCCAGCAGGCGGTCCAGGTCCTCGTTGCCGTAGTATTCGATTTCCAGTTTTCCCTTCTTGGCGCCGCTGACCAGCCGGACTTTCCGGCCCAGGCGGGTGGTGAGGCGCTCCTCCAGAGCCCGCACATAGATGCTGGGGCCCTCCTTTTCCTTTTTGGGCTTCTCCCCTGCCAGCAGGCTGCGCACCAGCTGCTCGGTCTGCCGGACGCTGAGATTCAGGCGAAGGACCGTTTCTGCGGCGCTGCGCAGGGCATCTTCCTCCTCCAGCGGCAGCAGGCTCCGGGCATGTCCTGCCGTGAGACGGCCGTCCTCCAGCATGGCCAGGACATCGGCGGGCAGATTCAGCAGGCGCAGACTGTTGGTCAGGGCGCTGCGGCTGCGGCCCAGCTGCTTTGCGGCGGCTTCCTGGGTGAAGCCGTATTCGTCCAGCAGGCTGCGGATGCCCCGGGCTTCTTCCACCGGGTTCAGATCCTCCCGCTGGAGGTTTTCCACCAGAGCGAAGACCATGGCCTCCCGGTCATCGGCCTCCACCACCCGGGCGGGGATGCTGCTGAGGCCCGCCTGACGGGCGGCCCGCCAGCGGCGCTCGCCGGCGATGATCTGATAATAATCCCCCTGCAGGCGGCGCACCGTGATGGGCTGCAGCACACCGTGCTGGGCGATGGAGTCGGCCAGGGCGTCCAGGGCTTCCGGGTCAAAAATCTCCCGGGGCTGATTCTGGGCCGGCTCGACCTTGGATATGGGCAGTGTCAGAAGGCTTTCGTCCCCGCCTGCGGGCATACTGTCGGCAAACAGGGCGTCAAGACCGCTGCCAAGTCCTTTTTTTGCCATTGTAGCCTCCTTTTCGATTGCTTAGCGCCTGGGATTGCGCTTCAGGAGCTCCTCTGCCAGCTCGTAGTAGGCCTGTGCCCCCCGGGAGGAGCGGTCATAGGCCAGAACGGGTTTCCCGTGGCTGGGCGCTTCGCTGAGGCGCACATTCCGGGGAATGGCCGTTTTGCAGACATACTGCTTCATGTGCTTCTTTACTTCGTTGGCCACCTGCAGAGAGAGGTTGGTGCGCCCGTCAAACATGGTGAGCACCACACCCTCGATGTCCAGACTGGGGTTCAGGCTGCGGCGCACCATCTTCACCGTTCCCATCAGCTCGCTGAGGCCCTCCAGCGCCAGATACTCGCACTGGACGGGGATGAGGATGCTGTCCGCCGCGCAGTGGGCGTTCAGGGTCAGCAGGTCCAGCAAAGCCGGGCAGTCGATGAGAATGAAATCATATCGGTCCCGGATGGGCTCCAGCGCCCGGCGCAGGATGTATTCTCTGCCCTCCGCCTCCGCCATGAGGATGCCGCTGCCGAAAAGCCCCTTGTTGCAGGGGATCACATCCCCGTAGGGAGTGTGGACGATGGCCTTTTCCGCCGGCACGCCGTCAATGAGAACGTGATAGGTGTTGGGCGCGGCATTGTTTTTGTTGATGCCCATGCCCGTGGTGCTGTGCCCCTGGGGGTCGGCATCCACGATGAGGGTCTTGCGCCCCGCCTCGGTAAAAGCGCAGCACAAATTGACGCAGGTCGTTGTCTTCCCTACGCCACCCTTTTGATTAAAAAAAGCGATCACCTTAGCCATAGTGGAATTATTATAGCACTGTCCGGCTAATTTTCAATCCTGTTTTTCATGTTTCACGTGAAACATTTCCGTCACGGCGCGGCGGCGCTGCCACAATGTTTCACGTGAAACATTGCATACCGGGTCGGGATGTGCTATGCTGTATGTATAATAATAAGGTAAAGGAGCAGTTTCCATGAATCTTGTGACGCAGGCATTGATGGAGCGGCGCAGCACCCGCCACTATACCGCCGAGCCCGTGAGCCGGGAAGCTCTGGACGTGATCCTGCAGGCCGGTCTCTGGGCCCCCACCGCCCGGAACGCCCAGGAGATCAAGCTGGTGGTCATGGAGGACCCGGAACTTCGGGCAGCCTTCAAGGCGGACTTTGAAAAGAACGATGACCGCCCCCGCTTTAAAAACTTTGACTACGGCGCCCCGGTGTTCATCTTCCTCTACGGGGATAAGGCATTCCCCTACACGGAGCTGGACAGCGGCATCGTGGTGGAGAACATGGCCATCGCCGCGGAAGGTCTGGGGCTGGGCACCGTCATCATCGGCTGCAT
>JAZSQG010000220.1:0-1713 GCA_045537855.1 Oscillospiraceae bacterium | reverse complement strand
GAATTCCCCGGTGCTGTCGGCCTGCCCGTTGTTGGTATCCAGCAGATAGTAGCCGTCCTCCACGGAGGAAATCATGTCTTCCAGTTTGTCCTTGCCGGGTTGCACGGCGGTGTTGCGCATGCGGCTCAGGGGCTCAACGGGAAAGCTGTAGGCCCGGGCGTTGCCCAGGGCTTCCATGCCGAAGTGGGCGGCGCTCTCCCGATTGTGCATATAGCCTGTCAGCACCCCGTCCCGGATGAGGGGGGCATCCCGGGCGATGACGCCCTCTTCGTCCACATAGACGGGCAGGGGCGCCGTCTCCCCGAAGGCAGTGTGGGCAAAGTCGGTCATGCTGACCAGGGGGGAGGCCACGGTTTTCCCCAGATTCGGCCCGGCGACGCTGCCGCCCAGGACCAGATCCGCTTCCACCGTGTGACCCACGGCCTCGTGGGCCAGCATGCCGCTGAGTTCGCCCCCCAGGATGCAGGTCTTTTTTCCCGCTTTGGCGTAGACCCCTTCCCGCTTTTCCATGAGCCGGGCGTGGAGCTTATCCGCCGCCGGGAAGAGGAGGCGGGGGTCGGTAAAGTGGTCCTCAAAGCCGCCGAAGCCGCCCAGAGCCTTGAACAGCTCCACGGGGCTGCCGTCGGGCCCTTCGGCGATGAAGTTCAGGTACACATAGCAGCGGGGCGTGGCGGAGGAGGCGAAAACCCCCTCGGAATTGAGAAGGGCGATCTCCCGGGAGTCGGCCCGCACCACCAGGCTGCGGCTGCTGAGATGAGGGAGCTTTGCCGCATAGTCGTCCAGCTCCCGGAGAAAGTCGAAATAGACCTTCTGCTCCGCGTCCTTCCAGGGCTGCGCCCGGTGGATCTCCCCGGGCTGCAGAGCCGGGAGGGGCTTTTGGGCCGCCCCCAGCTGACGGGAGAGAAAATCGGCATTGTCCCGGGCGGCGCGGAGGACGCGCCCGGCCCCGGCGGAACTCAGCTCCGCCATGGAGGCGAAGCCGCAGCGGCCTCCCACCCGGCACCGGGCGGAGACGCCGCTCACCTCGCTGCGCACATTGCCCACGGGGTTGCCCGCCAGCAGACTGACGCCCCGGCTGGTATTCCGCTGGGCCCGCAGCTCGGTCTGCCCCGCCTGGGGCAGACTGTCCCGGAGGGGGTAAAGAAGCTCAGAAAGCATAGATTATTTCCTTTCCTCGCAGGCCCGGGCGATGCCCCGGCGGAGATAGGGTTCGGTAAAGCGGGGCTCGTGACCGCCGGGCCCCTCCTCATAGGTGAAGGGGAAGGCGATCTCCTGAAGATAGTCCCGGAAATTGCGGTTGCGCTCCAGCAGGAAGTCACTGTCCCCGCAGGCGAAGTACAGGTCGGGGATGTTTCCGCCCGCCAGGGCCTCCCTGGCCAGATGCCGGGGGTCATGCTCGCTGCCGGGCACCTTGCTCAGGTCGCCGAAGAGGCTGATCCACTGCTCCCGGGGGAATTCCTTATCGGGCTGCACCTCGATGCCGTCGGTGACCAGAGCGGAGCTGATGCCGATGATTTTTCCGAAGGTCTCCCGGTACTGCAGGCCGCAGCGGATGGCACCGTAGCCGCCCATGCTGATGCCGGCGATCATGGTATCCTCCCGCTCCCGGCTCAGGAGGGGGAAGACATTGCGGGTGTAGTCCACCAGCTCCTCGCCTGCGAACTTGCCCCAGTTGTAGCCCAGGGTATGATCGTCGGTGTAGAAGTGGTTTTC
>JAZSQG010000011.1:0-4037 GCA_045537855.1 Oscillospiraceae bacterium | reverse complement strand
GGAAGTCCGGGAGCGCGTGAAAAAATGCGATGAAATCCTAAAAAAGGTGTATACAAATCACGAATTGTTTGATACAATATGTGACGCTACGTTTAGCCGTCAGAAATCGGCGGTTGAACTTGCCGCCATATGCGATGCCATGCTGGTGGTAGGAGACAGGAGCAGTGCCAACACAAGTAGGCTTGCTGAAGTATGTAGGACCGTGTGTGACAGAGTCATTTTTGCAGAAACAGCCTCTGAACGCAGCCTGTCGGACCTGAAAGATGTCAGAACATTGGGCGTTACCGCTGGGGCCTCCACCCCGGCGTGGATAATTAAGGAGGTTTGTTCAAAAATGACCGAAGAAATCAAGATCGAAGAAATGTCCGCCCAGGTTGCGGAAGAAGCCGTCGAGCAGTCTTTCGATGAACTGCTGGAGCAGAGCTTCAAGACTTTAAATACAGGAGATAAGGTAGTCGGCATCGTCGCATCCATCGGCCCCAACGAAGTGACCGTGGATCTGGGCACCAAGCATTCCGGCTATATTCCCATTTCCGAGCTGACCGACGATCCCAGCCTGAAGCCCGAAGACGTGGCTAAGGTCGGCGAAGAGATCGAAACTTACGTGATGCGCGTCAACGATGTGGAAGGCACCGTGCAGCTTTCCAAGAAGCGTCTTGACACCGTGAAGAACTGGGACAGCATCGAAGAAGCCCGCGAGACTCAGGCCGTCGTGGAAGGCCTCGTCACCGAGGAGAACAAGGGCGGCATCGTTGTCAACGTCAAGGGCATCCGCGTGTTTGTGCCCGCTTCCCAGACCGGTCTGCCCAAGGACAGCCCCATGACTGCCCTGCTGAAGACCCGCGTGCAGCTGCGCATCACCGAGGTCAACCATTCCCGCCGCCGCGTGGTGGGCTCCATCCGTGCCGTGCAGTACGAAGCCCGCAAGGCCGCTGCCGAGCAGACCTGGGCGGAGATCGAAGAAGGCAAGAAGTATCAGGGCGTTGTCAAGTCCCTGACCTCCTACGGCGCCTTTGTGGACATCGGTGGCGTGGACGGCATGGTCCATGTTTCCGAGCTGAGCTGGAAGCGCGTGCGCAACCCGGCTGAAGTCCTGAAGGTCGGCGACGAGATCGAAGTCTACGTCCTGTCCTTCGACAAGGAAAAGAAGAAGATCTCTCTGGGCTATCGCAAGGCCGAGGACAACCCCTGGGTCAAGTTCACCAGCACCTTCGAGATCGGCAGCGTGGCCAGCGTCAAGGTGGTCAAGCTGATGGCTTTCGGCGCCTTCGCCGAGATCGTCCCCGGTGTGGACGGCCTGATCCATGTTTCCCAGATTACCAACGAGCGCCGCATCGGCAAGCCCGATGAGGTCCTTTCCGAAGGCGAAATCGTCGATGTGAAGATCACCAACATCGACTATGACAACAAGAAGGTCAGCCTGAGCATTCGCGCCCTGATGGACGAAGAAGTGGTCGAGCTGCCCGATGCGCAGGACGACGGCGCTGACGAAGTCGTTTACGACACCGACGCCCCCGGCATGTACGAGGACGTGGAGTAAGTCAGAGCGTTCCGCGCGCTACATACTCTGAGCGAGCGCATCCCCGCAAGCAGGTTTGTCCCTGCCTGCGGGGATGCTTTTTTGCCTTTCCGGCCCTCTGCGCGTACCTATAGTGTACCTGTTCAGTCGGGGAATGTAAGAAAAGCATATTTTTGTAGAGAATAAGCATGGTGTATTCCGGAAAAGTATGGTATGATACAGTTGAATAAGAATAAGGGCTTGCGCCCGAACGCATATACGGAGGTTTTACCATGCACGAACATGTACACGGCCATGGCCACGAGCACGATCATGAGCACGGCCACAGCCACGAACACGGCCACAGCCACAGCCATGAACACGGCGGCTTTGACAGTCTGGAGCAGGCCCAGGCGCTGATGCGTTATATGCTGGACCACAATCGTCACCACGCGGAAGAACTTCACAGCGTGCTGCATAAGCTGGAAGCCGGCGGCAACGCCGAGGCGGTCCGCCGTCTGGACGGCGCCATCGCCAGCTATCAGGACGGTAACGATCTTCTGGAAGCGGCCCTGAAGGCCCTGAGCGGAGAATAAACCGCGGCTTTGTCCGAAAAGCCCGTAAGCACAGAAAGGAGCGAATGGAAAATGTGCCTTTCCACCGTATTTGAAGTTTCGCCGGAGGGCAAGAACAAGGTCTGTGAATATGTCAGCAGCATCAAGACCCGGGACGGCGAAGTAGTACTGACGGACATTATGGGAATCGAGAAGGTCCTGCCCGGCTCGATCCTCTCCCTTGACCTTGTTAATAATGAGATCCTTGTAGGATTCAGAAAGGAGTAAGCGCCATGTCTTATACCATTGCTGTAGCCGGAAAGGGAGGCACCGGTAAGACCACACTTTGCGGCATGATGATCGACTGGCTCTGCAAGTCCGGCAAGCGGCCTGTTCTGGCTGTTGACGCCGATGCCAATTCTAACCTGAACGAGGTGCTGGGCGTGGAAGCCGGCCCCTCTCTGGGCGATATCCGGGAAGAGGTCGCCCGGGCTGAAAGTGACCCCTCCAGCAGCATCAAGGGCGGTATGAGCAAGCAGGACTATATGGAATTCCGCTTTGCCTCCGCCCTTTCCGAAGAAGATGATTTTGATATGCTGGTCATGGGCCGTACCCAGGGCAAAGGCTGCTACTGCTATGTTAACGGCCTGCTGCAGACCCAGCTGCAGAAATACGTGGGCAGCTACCGCTATATCGTGGTGGACAATGAGGCCGGTATGGAGCATATCAGCCGCGGCCTGCTGCCTGCGGTGGATGTGCTGCTGCTGGTGTCCGACTGCTCCCGCCGGGGTGTCCAGGCTGCCGGCCGCATTGCGGAACTGGCCAATGAGATCGGCATGAAACCCAAGTATATGAAGCTCATCGTCAACCGCGCCCCCGGCGGCCAGCTGAACGATGGCGTGAAGGAAGAGATCGAGAAGCAGGGCCTTGACCTGCTGGGCGTGATCCCCCAGGACGACAATGTCTTTGATTTCGACAGCGCCGGCAAGCCCACCGCATCTCTGCCCTCCACCGCTCCCTCCAGAGCGGCGCTGGAGGCCCTGCTGCCCCAGATTCTGGACTGAGTTGCAAGGATTCCGCGGCAGTGAGGCTTCCTGCCGCGGCAAGATAACACAATGATGAAAGGAAGACTATCATGAGCGTTTTGACAGATCTGATCTACGGCGGTGCCAATGCCGTTGCCGGTCTCACCGAGGGCGCGGTCAATGACGCCATTGCCAAATACGGCGCGGATAAGAAGGCAGCTTTCCCCGATACGGCCTATTTCTGCCCCACCATCTACGCCGCCACCGGCGTGAAGGTCCAGAAGCTGGGCGACCTGCCCGCCTGCGTGGACGTACTCAAGAGCCTGATCACCAATCAGGAGGACCTGGGCGCTGCCCTGAACGCGGGCCTGGCCACTGCCGTGGGCGCGGAGATTATCGAGCTCCTGAAATACGCGGCTTCCGATGCTCCCTATGAGAATGAGAGCGGCATCGGTTTTGTGCCCGACCCTGTCATCCGCAGCCTGGGCGTACCCCTGGTCACCGGCGACATCCCCGGCGTGGCCGTGGTGCTGGGAAAGGCCGAGGACCCCGAGGCCGTGGCCTCCGTTGTGCGTGACTATCAGGACAAGGGACTTCTGACCTTCCTGGTGGGCGACTGCATCGAGCAGGTCCTGGGCGCCGGCGTGAAGGCCGGTCTGGAATTCCGCGTGGTGCCTCTGGGCCATGATGTCACCAGCGTCATCCACGTGGTCACCGTGGCCGTCCGTGCCGCCCTTATCTTCGGCGGCGTGCAGCCCGGCGATCTGGGCGCTCTGCTTGCCTACACCAAGGAGCGTGTGCCTGCCTTCGTTAACACCTTCGGCGCCATCGACGCTGTGGTGGTCTCCGCCGGTGCCGGCGCCATCGCCCTGGGCTTCCCCGTGGTGGTGGACATCGATCTGGGCGAGAATCAGGTTCCCGGCGCACTGGAATCCGTTTGCGACCATAACGAGACCGTCA
>JAZSQG010000023.1:0-12014 GCA_045537855.1 Oscillospiraceae bacterium | reverse complement strand
CGGCGGATATGCCCCCTGTAACGACGCCGAAGAGCAGATTGAAAAGGCAAACTATAACCCGGAAAGCGACCTGGAAAATTCTCCGGATTCCATCTTCTGCGCCCACGGCGCGGGCTTCCCTGTGAAGTGGGACAGGGTCTATTCCCATATGCATCTCCCTCTGCAGCAGAATCGGGAAAAGGTACCTGCCGCCGACAGTCTTGTCCACCTGCGCAGCAAGGCGGCCGCCTATTGCGGTACTCTGGAGCAGGACCGGGAGCTGCTGAAAATTTTCGAAAAGACCTACGGCCCTGTAAGCCGGGACCGGCGCAATCTCTTTTCCGCACCCGCAGTCGGCAGCACCGCCGGACGCAGCGTGCAGGGGAGTGGGGTGGAATACCTGCTGGTGGACGGCTATAACATTATCCATGCCTGGGAAGAACTGCGGGAGCTTGCCCGGGAAAGTCTGGACAGCGCCAGAAGCAAGCTCATCCACACCCTCTGCAATTATCAGGGGATCCGCCAGTGTGTGCTCATTCTGGTATTTGACGCCTACCGGGTCCCGGGGAGTCAGGGTTCGGTGGAAAAAGTCCACAATATCCACGTGGTCTATACCAAAGAAGCGGAAACCGCCGATATGTATATCGAGAAAGTAAGCCATATGCTGGCCCCCCGGAGCACGGTGCGGGTCGCCACCTCCGACGGGCTGGAACAGCTCATCGTTTTGGGAAAGGGTGCCAGCCGGGTATCCGCCGAAGCCTTCCACCAGGAGGTACAGCAGGTGGAAGCGGCCATCCGGGACTATCTGCAAAGCATGGGCTGAAAGGAGAGAGCACGATGACAAACCGCAGAAAGCGCATTTTCATTGGCGTTCTGCTCCTTCTGGTGCTGACGCTGGGGCTCATCTGGGGGCATTCCGCGGAATCCTGGGAGGATTCCCACGAACGAAGCATGAAAATCGCGGACCGCATCTCCGGCCCCGTGATCCGCCTTTTCGGACTGGAAATCGAAAGCGAGTATCTGCTGCGAAAGGGTGCCCATTTTGCGGAATTCGCCCTGCTGGGCTGTGAGCTTGCCCTTCTGATGCTTCTGCGGCAGCGCAGCAGTCTGCAGGACCTGATTAACTGTCTCTTCTGCGGCCTGCTGGCTGCGGTCATCGATGAAAGCATCCAGATCCTTTCCGACCGTGGCTCCAGCCTGAAGGATGTGCTCCTGGATTTTTCAGGCGTGATCGCCGGCTCGCTGCTGCTCTTCTGCCTGTTTGAAGCGGCAGCAAAACGCCGGGCCGCCGGAACCGGCGAGGGAGACTGACCGCCAAGTCTTGCATCAGGCGAACAGATGTGCTACAATATCTGGTCAAAGGAGGGAGGAAGCTGTGGTTATTTTGGGTCTTGACCCGGGCATTGCAACGGTGGGCTTCGGGCTCATTGAGGCGGTGAACGGCCGCTTTTCCTCCATTGCCTACGGTGCGATCCGGACGGAGGCGGGCCTGCCTCTGTCCAAACGGCTGAATATTATTTACGACGATCTCAGCGATATGCTGCAGCAGTTTTCCCCGGATGCGGTAGCCATCGAAGAGCTTTTTTTCAACACCAACATCACCACCGGCATCAGCGTAGCCCACGGCCGCGGCGTAATGCTGCTGGCCTGCCACCAAAGGGAGATCCCCATTTATGAATACACCCCCCTGCAGGTAAAGCAGAGCGTGGTGGGCTACGGACGGGCAGAGAAGCGGCAGGTGATGGAGATGGTAAAAAATCTGCTGCGACTGGAAAAGGTGCCCCGCCCGGACGATGCGGCGGACGCACTGGCCATCGCCCTGTGTCATGGGCGCGCCGCCACATCTCTGCTGTTCAAGCCTATGGAGGATACGAAATGTTCTACTATCTGAGCGGCTCCGTAGCCGTCATCGAGCAAAATATGGCCGTTCTGGACTGCGGCGGGGTGGGTTTTGCCTGCAATACCTCCGTGCGCAGTCTCTCCATGCTGAAGGTAGGGGAGAAGGCCACCCTGTATACCCACTGCAACATCCGGGAGGATGCCTTTGATATTTACGGCTTTGTGACCCAGTCGGAGCTGAACAGTTTCCGTATGCTCATCGGCATTTCCGGCGTAGGTCCAAAGGCGGCCCTTGCCATCCTTTCCGCATCTTCCCCGGAAGACCTGGCGATGGCCATCGTTTCGGGAAACGAAAAGGCTCTGACCGTTGCCCCCGGCGTGGGCAAGAAGCTGGCACAGCGCATCATTCTGGAGCTGAAGGACAAGGTGACCAAGGAAATGGACACCCTGGACAGCTCTTTTGTGGGTACCGGTGTCAGCGTACAGGCAGGGGACGATAAAGCAAGGGATATCGCCGCCGCCCTTACGGTTCTGGGTTACAGCCAGGGCGAAGTCAATTCCGCGCTGAGCAAAATGGATCTCAGTACCCTGACGGTGGAGGAAGCCATCCGCCAGGTCCTGAAAACTTCTCTGAAGTGAGGTAGGCAGCGCCATGAGTATCGAATTTTCCGGCGATATCAATCCCAGAAGTCTGACGGCTCCCGGCTTTGCCGCCGAGGACGAAGGGGAATTTTCCCTCCGTCCGCAAAATCTCGGCGAGTACATCGGTCAGGAGAAGGCCAAGGGCAACCTGAAGATCTTTATCGAAGCTGCCCGGCGGCGCAATGAACCGCTGGATCATGTGCTGCTTCACGGGCCTCCCGGTCTGGGCAAGACCACACTGGCCCAGATCATCGCAAACGAAATGGGCGTGAGCATCCGCAAGACTTCCGGCCCCGCCATCGAAAAGCCCAAGGATCTGGCTGCGCTGCTCACCAATCTCAATGATAACGACATCCTCTTTGTGGATGAAATCCACCGGCTGAACCGCTCCGTGGAGGAGATCCTTTATCCTGCCATGGAAGACGGGGAGATCGATATCATCATCGGGCAGGGACCCAGCGCCAGCAGCATCCGCCTGCCGCTCAAGCGCTTTACACTCATCGGCGCCACCACCCGCAGCGGCCAGCTTTCTGCGCCCTTGCGGGACCGCTTCGGCGTGATGCTGAAGCTGGAGCTTTACGGTCCGGATGACCTGCGGGAGATCATTTCCCGCAGCGCGGGCCTGCTGGAGATCGGCATCGACCCCGGCGGAGCAGATGAGATCGCCCGCCGCTCCCGGGGGACGCCCCGCATCGCAAACCGCCTGCTCAAGCGGGTTCGGGACTTTGCGGAGGTGTGCGCCGACGGTGTGATCACCAGAGAAGTGGCGGATGAAGCCCTCACCCGGCTTGAAATCGACCGTCAGGGCCTGGACAATATCGACCGGCGGCTGCTGGAAAGCATCATTTCCCACTACGGCGGAGGCCCCGTCGGTCTTGAGACACTGGCAGCGACCATCAACGAAGAGACCGTCACCATCGAAGATGTATATGAGCCTTATCTCCTGCAGCAGGGCTTTCTGACACGCACGCCCAGAGGGCGCTGCGTCACCCAGCTTGCCTACAACCATTTGGGGCTGCGGATGGGAGAGGAGCAGGGAAATCAGCTGAAGCTTGATCTGTAAAGCAGTCGAAAGTCCATTCCCTGAAATTTCACTTTCATCATGTATGTTGATTTACAGTTTTTTTAAAGATTCTATTGACAATCAACATAGAGAAAGTTATACTATACCCGTCAAAATGGGTAGTATGTAACATGATGTATTCTGAAAACACACAGGATGAAGCGCTGCAGGCACTTGCGGCAGCCGGCGACAGTCGGGCAGAAGAACTGCTGATCCGCAGATACGGCAGGATCGTCCGGTCTCTGGCAAGACCCCTCTTTCTTACAGGCGGCGACAGTGAGGACCTGACGCAGGAGGGGATGCTGGGGCTGCTTTCCGCGATCCGGACCTACGACCCGGAAGCAGGCGCTTCCTTCCGCACCTATTCTGAGCTATGTATCCGCAGGCGGCTCCTGTCCGCCATTCGCAACGCATCTGGAAAACGAAATATCTCTTTGGATGACTGCATATCTTTGGAATCCCCTCTATTTGACGAAAATCAATCCCAGACGGCCTATGCTTTGCGCAATGATACTCTGCGTGGACCCGAGGAAATGGTAATCGACAGGGAAGAAGCCCAGAAGGTATATCGTAGCGTTACCGACGTCTTATCAGGCTTTGAGCAGAAGGTTTTGGGCTGCTACCTGAGTGGAATGTCCTACAGAGAAATCGCTGGCTCCATCGGAAAAACCGAGAAAGCGGTGGACAACGCAGTGCAGCGAATCAGGCGCAAAATCGCGAAACAGAAACAGAACCCCTAAAGGCGCTAGCAGCTTAGGCTGACGCAAATAGAAGGCCAATCGGCCAAGACTATGTCAAAAGTGAGGATTTACAATGTATCAGGACAAGACTTTGGTATGCAAGGAATGTGGGAACGAGTTCGTTTTCACCGCCGGCGAGCAGGAATTCTACGCTGAGCGCGGCTTCCAGAACGAGCCCCAGCGCTGCAAGAGCTGCCGCGACGCCAGAAAGAACGCCGCCCGTGGCCCCAGAGAGTACTTCACCGCTGTCTGCGCCCGCTGCGGCAAGGAAGCGCGCGTCCCCTTTGAGCCCAAGTCCGATCGCCCCGTGTACTGCAGCGACTGCTTCGCTGTCATGCGTCAGGGCTAAGTCATAACTTGAACTTGCATTCAGACGGGGGCACAGGTTACAGCCTGTGCCCCCGTTATTGTTTTGCCCTCAGCCCTTTTCCGGGGGTTTGAAGAGGACCGCCATCAGCAGGGAAAAGAAGATTGCTGCACCGACACCGCCGGCCGCTGCCGTAAAGCTGCCGGTAAAGATGCCCAGCGCGCCTTTCTCATCAATTGCTTTGCGCACCCCCTGGACCAGCAGATTACCGAAGCCGGTGAGCGGCACGGTTGCCCCGGCACCGGCCCACTCCGTCAGCGGTGGATACAGACCCACAGCCCCCAGAATGACCCCTGCCACCACATAGGAGGAAAGGATCTTTGCCGGGGTAAGGTTTGTTTTGTCGATCAGGATCTGGCCGGCAGCGCAGAGAATGCCGCCAACCAGAAATGCCTTGACATATTCAAGCAGCATATGGTTTATCCTTTCGTCATGGAGAATGCCACCGCATGGCAGATCCCGGGAATGCTTTGTCCCTGTCCCGTGCTCACCGGGCTCATCAAAGCGCCGGTGGCACAGAAGAGCACCTTGTTCCAGCGCCCGGCGCGCATCCCATCCAGGATCCATCCGCAGAGGACGCTTGCGCCGCATCCGCAGCCGGAAGCACCTGCATGAACATCCTGCCGCTGCCGATCATAGAGCAGCAGACCGCAGTCATTGTACACCGGGGCAATATCCACACCGTCGCGGCTGAAAAAATCGATGAGAATCCCATGCCCCACATAGCCCAGATCCCCGGTCACGATCAGGTCATAGGCATTGGGCTGCAGATTCAGGTCCTGCAGATGGGTGCTGATGGTATCATAAGCCGCGGGTGCCATGGCACAGCCCATATTGTTGGCGTCGCATACCCCCGCATTGCGGATCTTTCCCGTGGTCACATGGGTGATATAGGGACCGCTGCTGCCGCTGCTGCTGAGGACTGCCGCACCGGATGCAGTGGCGGTCCACTGAGCGGTGGGCGTGCGCTGATTGCCGTATTCCAGCGGGGTGCGGAACTGCCGCTCGGCAGAGCAGAAGTGGGAGGATGTCAGGGCGCAGACCGCGTCGGCATAGCCGCCGTCAACGGCCATGGCTGCCAGGGAAAGCCCCTCCGCCATGGTGGAACAGGCGCCGTAAAGCCCGAAGAAGGGCACCTCCGTATCCTGCATGCTGAAGGCAGATGCTACGCACTGGTTCAGCAGGTCACCGGCAAAGATATAATCCAGATTTCGGGGGGATAGTCCTGCTTTGTTCATGGCATGGAAGAATGCCAGCTTCTGCAGGGCGGACTCCGCCTTTTCCCAGGTTTTTTCCCCGAAATAGGAATCCTCGCAAAGATAATCGAAGCTTCCTGCCAGCGGGCCCTCGCTTTCTTTTTTTCCGCCGATGGCGGCACTGCCGATCACGGCAGGTGGATTCATGAAGCAGACTGTCTGCTTACCGATTCGTTTCTGACTCATGTGCCTAGCATGAGCCGATGCAGCAGGAAGTATTCTGCCAGATACTGCTTGCGCGGAAGCGTCCTGTGATGGTCGCTTCCGCGCAAATACATTTTCAAGTCATTTCAGGAACTGCAGGGCACGCTCCAGAGAGCCGCGGGCTTCCTCTGTGAGAGGCTTTCCCGCATTTCGGTGGTCAAAGCTCACGGTGAACTCCGTTACATGTTCCCGCAGGGCGGCTGCATAGGCATCCTGCAGGGCCATGACCGCTTCATACAGGGAAGTATAATGCTCCGCCTTCAGTTCACTTTTTCCGATTTTCAGGAGCATGGCGCTGTGGGTCATGCAGAGGCATGGCTGCTTGCGCAGCTTTTCCCGGAAGGCGCTGTCCGTCTCCCAAAGCCAAGCGGCATTGGAGCTGTAGCGAAGCTCCGTACCCCGGATGCGATTGCAGACAAAACAGCTTTTTGTAAAGTTCCAAAGCCCTTCCGTTCCGTCCTCTTCGGAGGACTTTTTCAGAAGGCCCCGCTTCGACCCGGCGGGAGGCGCTTCCATGGTCCTGCGCACTTCATCCAGATGACTTTCCAAAATGAGGCCCAGGGCAAGCTTGTTCTTCATACCGTACATGTCCCGGAGGTGCTCCCGGCAGAAACCCGTGCGGTTCATTTCGATGCGCACATCCGGCTCCATCATCGCCGCACCGAGGGTATAATCCAGCGTCTGCCGCTCCAGCTTTTCCCGCAGACGGCAGAAAGGGCAGCCGTCGTAAAAATCGAAAGCTTCCTGAATGGGTATGGTAAAGATTTTTTCCGGCATGGTATGCACCTCGTTCGACAGTGTTCGGCCATCGCGCCTCCTGTATTATACGGCATAGCGGGCCCCGGACGCAAGTTCCGAAAACACTTTTCCGCTATGTTTGACAAGACTTGCCGGGAATGGTAAATTATTGGATATGTGGACTTGTGTTTTGGAGGTGTTTCCATGGATGAAGGGATCCGCACACTGAAAGCATGGATGGAAGAAAGCGAAAATATCGTCTTTTTCGGCGGTGCGGGCGTTTCCCCCGAATCGGGAATTCCCGATTTCCGCAGTGTGGACGGCCTGTACAATCAGAAGTATGACGAAATGCCGGAAACCATCATCAGCCACAGTTATTTTCTCCGCTGGCCGGAGAAATTCTACCGCTTCTACCGGGATAAAATGATCTATCCCGGCGCAAAGCCCAACGACTGTCATCTGGCTCTGGCAAAGCTGGAACAGGACGGGAAACTCCGCGCGGTCATCACCCAGAACATCGATGGGCTCCACCAGCTGGCAGGCAGCAAAAATGTCATCGAGCTTCACGGCTCCACCCTGCGCAATTACTGCATGAAATGCCGCAAACAATACAGTCTGGAAGAAGTACTTGCTTCCGCCGATGTGCCCCGCTGCAGCGACTGCGGCGGCATCGTGCGGCCGGACGTGGTCCTCTACGAAGAGAGCCTGAACGACGACGATATTTCCCGGGCCATCGGGCACATCCGCAAAGCGGACCTGATGATCGTGGGCGGCACCTCTCTCACTGTGTACCCGGCGGCAGGACTTGTGGATTATTATAAGGGCAGCAGGCTGGTGCTCATCAACAAAAGCCCCACGCCCTATGACAACTATGCGGATCTGACCATTGCGGACAGCATCGGAAAGGTGTTTCGCCAATGCGTGTTTTCATAAAAGGCGTATATTTTGATAACGTCACCCTGGAGGAAGCCAGACTTCGGGCACTGGAACTGATGGAAGCACCCGGCAGCCGCTATGTGGTGACCCCCAATCCCGAGATCGTCATGGCAGCCGAAAAGGACGAAGCCTTCCGGCAGGTCCTGCAGGAAGCAGACCTGGTGATCCCTGACGGCATCGGCGTCATTTATGCCGCCCGCATCCTGGGGAAACCCCTGAAGGAGCGTGTCCCCGGCATCGAGCTATGCAGCGCCCTCTTTGCATCTCTGGCACAGCGGGGCGGGAAGGTCTACCTGCTGGGGGCAAAGCCCGGCATCGCGGAGCGGGCCGGGGAGAATCTCCTGCATCAGTACCCCGGCCTTCAGATCTGCGGCACCGGGGACGGATATTTCAGGGATGATGGCCCGGTCATTGAAGCGGTCAACGCCGCAAAGCCGGACCTGCTGCTGGTCTGCCTGGGCTTTCCCCGGCAGGAGCTGTGGATGGCACAGCACCGCACACAGCTGCAGGTAGGGCTGATGCTGGGCGGCGGCGGCAGTCTGGATGTGTTCGCAGGCGCGGTGAAGCGAGCCCCGGAAGCCTGGTGCAGGCTGGGGCTGGAATGGCTGTACCGGCTGCTGCATCAGCCCAGCCGCATCAAACGAATGTGCAGACTGCCCCTGTTTCTCCTGTCTGCCATCAAAGACCGGCTGAGCCGGAAAGATTGAGGAAGAAGCATGGGAAAGCTCATTGTATTTGAAGGGGTAGACGGCTCCGGCAAGTCCACCCAGTACAGCGCCCTCTGCCGGCGTTTGGAAGACGTGGGAAGGGAACACCGCAAACTGGTGTTTCCCCGCTACGACCAGGAATCCTCCGCCCTCATCCGCATGTACCTGGGAGGACAGTTCGGCGATAAGCCCGGGGATGTGAATGCCTACGCAGCTTCCACCTTCTTTGCTGTGGACCGCTACGCCTCCTACAAGCAGGACTGGGGCGGGTATTACGAAGCCGGTGGCCTTCTGGTCACCGACCGCTATACCACCTCCAACGCCGTGCATCAGGCATCCAAGCTGCCTCAGGCGGAGCGGGGCGAATATCTCCGCTGGCTCTTTGACCTGGAATATCGGCGCATGGGCCTTCCGGAGCCGGACCTTGTCCTCCTGCTGGATGTGGAGCCGGAACTCTCCCGGGCAAGGCTGCGTCACAGGGAAGCCAGCACCGATACCCGGGCCGATATCCATGAGCAGGATGCGGCTTATCTGGCGGCCAGCATCGAGGCAGCCCGGCAGGCAGCGGAGCTCTGCGGCTGGACGCGCATTTCCTGCGGCAGTCTGCAGGCACCCCGCAGCATTGAGGAGATCAGCCGGGACGTCTGGGAGGCAGTAAGGAAGCTATGGACGAACTGATTCGGGAAAAGAAGGCCTTTCGTCGGGAAATGCGCAGGCGCATCGCCGGGCAGGACGAAAAAGAGCTTGAAAAAAGCAACCAGGCTATATATAATAATATGTCGGCACTGCCGGAACTTCTGGCAGCTGAAACCGTCTTTCTCTATTACAGCAGCGGCAGGGAAGTTGATACGCGGAAACTCCTGGAATCCCTGCGCAGCGCAGGGCGGAAGGTCGCCCTGCCGGTCAGTCTGGAAAACGGCGAAATGTACTTTGCCCTCTGCGGGGATACCCTGCGGGAAGGGCGCTTTCCCGGCATCCCCGAGCCCGGGGAAGACGCCGAGCGCGTGGAACCCGGTCCGGGAAGTCTCATCGTGGTACCCGGCCTCTGTTTTGACCGCAGCGGCTATCGCATGGGGCAGGGAGGCGGCTATTATGACCGTTATCTTGAGCGCCATCAGCTATTTTCCGTGGGCCTTGCCCGGGAGGCGTTGATGCCGGAGCGTGTGCCCCGGGAAGCCCACGACAGGCCGGTCAACTGCCTTGTGACAGACAAAGGGGTTTATCGCTTCTGAAACGGGCATACTATCAGGAGGCCCCTTTCGGAGCCTCCCGATGTCAGAATGTCAGCAGCAGGGGCCGCAGGTATTCACGCAGTTGTTTTCGCAGCAGTTGTTGCCGCCGCCCATGCCGTTGCCGCAGCCACAGAACCACAGAAGCACAAAGATGATCAGAATGATCCAGATCCAGCAGGAGTTGCCATTCGTCGAGCAAAACATGTTTTTGTTCCTTTCCCCGCGCTGCAAATCTACCGCCCCCGCTGCGCGCGGACTCCTCCAGGCGGGCGGCTGAGAAGGGCTGAGAAGCTTCCGCTTCGCTCCTTTCGGCTTATACTATGTGAACGGTCAGGAGATTGTGACGACGAAAACAGAGGGTATGTTAAATGCGCTCCGGGCAAAGCTCGAGAGCCTTCTGAATAGCTTCCGGGATACCGAAGGGGAAGGAAATGCCTCTTCGGATGTTGCCGTGCAGCCGCCCGAGCCTGCTCCCGTAAAAGACAGCGTAGAGCGGGCCAGTGACAAGGAGCTCCGCTCCATCCTGCGCCATTTTGGATGGGAGCCATCGGAAACCGACGCGGGAGCTGCCGCGATGCCGGAAGTACTGCTGAAGGAGACTCCTGCCCGGAAGGATGCCAGGGAGATTTTCGGCGGCCTCAGCAGCAGCGTGCTGCACGAGGTATTTACCGCTGAAGACCTGCAGGAACTGGAAGCGGATGAAAAAACCCACGTCTTCACGCAGGAAGATATGGAGCTGCTGGCAAAACAGCCTGCTCCGACTGCCCCGGCTGCTGCCACTGCGGAACCCGCCGCACCTTCCCGGCACGAAAAGCGCAAGGAAGCGGCTGCGGAAGACTTCCCCGCAGAAGAGGAATATACAAAGCGTGATTTCCGCCCCATCCGCCGCAGGCGACGCTACCGCGTGGGTCTTATGGGCGGTCTGATGTATTTCGGCTTCGTGGTTTGTGCCAGCGTGATTCTGGCTTCTCTGGGCTGGCTGGCGGCCAACGATGTGTTGAGCCTGAATAAGCCTCTGGCGGAAGCGGAAGTATTCGTGGGCGAGGAGAGCAGCCTGGAGCAGATCTCCCGGGAACTGCACAGCAAGGGCATCATCCAGTATCCCGCGCTGTTCCGCCTCATCGGCACTTTCACCAGGGCCGATGAAAAGATCGATCCCGGTACCTACAGTCTCAGCACCAAGCTGGACTATGTGGCCATCATCCGTAACATGCAGCAGGAGGAAGGGTGGACAGGCATCGCCCGGGAGACGGTCACCGTGCTGATCCCCGAGGGCAAGACCCTGAAGCAGACCTTCCAGATCCTGGCGGAAAGCGGTGTGTGTGCCTATGAGACCCTGCTGGACTGCTCTTCCAACTACGAATTTGATTACGACTTCCTGGCGGACATGCCCTACGGTGACGAACGTCGGCTGGAGGGCTACCTCTTCCCGGATACCTACGAGTTCTATGTGGACTCCGATCCCGAAAGCGTCATCGAAAAATTCCTGGATAACTTCGACAGCAAGCTGCCCCAGGAAATGCGGGACATGTCCACCGGTTATACCCTGCATGAGCTGCTCACCATCGCTTCCCTTGTGGAAATGGAAGCGGGCAGCAATGAGGAGCGCGCCACCGTTGCCTCCGTCATCTATAACCGTCTGAACAGCAGTTATTACCCCTATCTGCAGATCGACGCAACGGTACAGTACGCCTTGGAAGAGCGCAAAGAGTATCTGTCCGAACAGGACCTTCAGGTGGACAGCCCCTATAACACCTATCTCCATCAGGGTCTGCCCCCCGGCCCCATCGCCAACCCGGGTCTTGCATCCATCCGCGGCGCTCTGCATCCCGACAGTACGGGCTACTACTTCTACGCCCTGAACGAAAGCGGGACCCACGAATTCTTCAGCAGCTACAGTCAATTCGAACAATTCATAAACAGTTCCAGTTTTGGAGGCTAACAGAAAGACTATGGAAAAATACGGACTGAACGAACTCCGGGAGAAGTACCTTCGTTTCTTCGAGACCAAGGGACATCTCCGCCTGCCCAGCTTTTCTCTCGTCCCTCAGAATGACCCCTCTCTGCTTCTGATCAATGCCGGCATGTCTCCCATGAAGACCTGGTTCACCGGCGAGCAGGAGCCTCCCCGGCGTCGCGTCACCACCTGCCAGAAGTGCATCCGCACGCCTGATATCGAAAATATCGGCAAGACGGCCCGCCACGGCACCTTCTTTGAGATGCTGGGTAACTTCTCGTTTGGCGACTATTTCAAAAGGGAAGCGATCCATTTCGCATGGGAATTTCTGACCGCAGATCTTGAAATCCCCGC
>JAZSQG010000241.1:0-7367 GCA_045537855.1 Oscillospiraceae bacterium | reverse complement strand
GTTGCAGCTGCCGGTAAACACCGTGCAGGCTGTTTTGCCGGGATAGTCCAGCAGAGTCAGCTTCTGAAGGCCGCAGATGCGCAAACGTTTCACCTCGTCGGATTAGTATACCATGCTTCCGGGCCGTTCACAAGTGCTTTCCCGGCACCGGAGTGCGGCGGGGCAGGGGAAGAAAAAAGCGGAGGCGCTGCTTATGCAGCGCCTCCGGCGGAAAAGCTTATGTTGCGGGTATGGCTTACACCATGCCGCAGGCCTTCTTGCGGCTGTACTCGTACAGCTCTTCGCTGTAGGCGGG
The DNA here is from genome assembly GCA_045537855.1 of Oscillospiraceae bacterium. Classification (GTDB taxonomy): domain Bacteria; phylum Bacillota; class Clostridia; order Oscillospirales; family Oscillospiraceae; genus UBA1774. The sequence goes on along the minus strand of JAZSQG010000241.1, from coordinate 7,072 downwards.
GGTCATGACGCTCAGGCCGCTGAAGTTGAGCAGGCAGGGCTTGCCGGGCTGCATGAAGCGGTCCACAAACTCTCTGGCCTTCTGACGCTGCACGTCTTCGGGGGTGGTGGCGGGATCGAACAGCTCGGGCATAACGCCGATGAGGATCTTGTCGCCGTACAGCTCGTACTCCTTGGCGGTGTCGTTCATGGGCTGGGGGCTCCAGCTGTCCCAGCCGGCCTTGATCATGTTGGGGATCTGCTTCATGTTGTTGCCGCAGCTGTGCAGTTCGCAGAACTTGCCCTTGCTGTGCAGGAAGTCGGTGACCTTCTTCATGTAGGGCACGATCATCTCTTCGGCAACGGCGGGAGCAAAGAAGGTTTCCTTCTGGCTGCCCCAGTCGTCATGGATGCAGAAGAGGTCAACGTCGGGGTAGGCCTTGATGGCGCAGCCCAGCAGCTTGATGTACATGTCGCTGAGTTCGTCGAAGAAGTCCTTGACGGCGTCCTTCTGCTCTTCGTCGATGAGGGCCATGATGGCGCCTTCGAAGTCCATGAAAGAGATCAGACGCTCGTACCAGCCGTTGAGCAGCCACATGCAGTTGGCGTTCTCAGGGCGCAGGAAGATGCCGTTGTTGGCCTTGGCACTGCCTTCCCAGTCCCAGGTGGTGGGGTCGGGCATGACGATCTTTTCCTTGATCTCGTTGGCGTCCTCAATGTAGGGCTTGCCGGGACGGACCATGGAGCCGCCGACGGCTTCCACGTATTCCCACTCGATGCCGAACATGTCCTTGCCGCCGTAATCCTTGGTGGTCAGGTCACGCATGCCGGCCTCGAACACGAAGCCGCGGGCGATGTTGTCGGGGTTGACCTTGGGGGAGAACATGCTGGCGGTCATACCGGTGATCTGCCAGTAGGGCTCGCGGCGGTAGGTGGCCAGAACTGCCTCACGCATGGTGGCAGGATAATCATACACGACGGTGGGGGCGCCGCCGAAACGGCTGGGGATTTCCTTCGCGTTGGTGATTTCTTTGGGGTCAAACTTCGGAACTGCCATTATTCCGATTCCTCCTTAGTTCATAGATACCAGAATCATATACCATTTTCCGGGCATTTGCAAGAAAAAGATTGATTTGCAGCCCCCGTTTTGGGCGGAAATACACAGAGAGGAGCGCCTTTCGGGAAAAAGGCGCTCCTCTCGACAAAGATCCGTGTGTTCCGGCGGACCGCCTCAGCTCTGCAGCGCCGCCTTGGCGGCGTATTCCGCCTCGTTCTGGGCAAAGGCTTTGCTGCGCACGGAAAAGTAGCAGATGTACTGGGCGCAGGCGGTCAGTACCCAGGAGAGGGGATAGGACAGGTACAGCACCATCATGCTGGGATTTGCCGCGAAAACGGTGTAGATCCACACAAGGCGCAGACCGCAGCAGCCGATGAGGGTGATGAGGGTAGGCAGCATGCTGTAGCCATGGCCCCGGATGGCGCAGTTCATCATATTCATCAGACCGTTGACGAAGAAGGCAGAGCCGATGACCAGAATGCGCACGGTGCCGGCGGCAATGGCTTCAGCATCGGAGGTGTAGATGCCCAGCAGGGGCTTTCGCAGCAGGATCATGCCGATGCTCAGCACCACGCTGAAGGCCACTTCCAGCAGCGAGCAGCAGAGGACCGCTTTTTTGGTCCGCGCATAGTTCCGGGCGCCCATGTTCTGGCTCACCGAGGCGGTGGACGCCTGGGCCACGGAGTCCTGGGCGCAGAAGACGAAAGACTCAATGCTGGCGGCGGCGCTGTTGCCGGCCATGACCATGTAGCCGAAGGAGTTCACGGAGGACTGGATGATGACATTGGAGATGGAGAAGAGGCTGCCCTGAATGCCGGCGGGCAGACCGATGCGCAGCAGCTGCCGGAACTGGGTGCCATAGAAGTGCAGCCTGCCCTGAGGCAGGCGGTAGATGCCGTCGCTGCGGCGCAGGCAGCGGAGGGTGAGGTAGGCGGAGACGGCCTGACTCAGCACCGTGGCGATGGCAACACCGGAAACGCTCATATGCAGTACGATGACGAAAAACAGGTTCATCAGCACATTCAGCACCCCGGCGATGGCCATGTACAGGAGCGGCCTCTGGGTATCGCCTACGGCCCGGAGCACGGCGCTGGAGAAGTTGAAGAGGGCCATGACCGGCAGCCCGCAGAAGTAGATGCGCAGGTACAGTCTGGCCAGGGGCAGTACATCCGGCGGGGTGCCCATGAGGACCAGCAGCGGTCCCGCCACGCAGACGCCCAGAATGCCGAAGACCACGCCGCCCACGGCTGCCACCAAAACGCTGGTCTGCACCGTTTCCGTCAGGCTCTTTTCATCCTTGGCCCCGAAATGCCGGGAGACCAGGACGCTGCTGCCGGTGCCGAGGCCCATGAACACGTTCACCACCAGGGAGACCAGCGCCGTGTTGGAGCCCACGGCGGCCAGCGCCGCTTCCCCTGCAAAGCGGCCCACCACGACGAGATCCGCTGCGTTGAACGCCAGCTGCAGCACGCCTGAGAGCATCAGCGGGATGGTGAATGCCAGGAGCTTGGGCAGCATCCGGCCCACGCTCATGTCGATTTCATGATTCTTTTTCAAACGATTCGCCTTCTTTTCTGAAAACACTGAAGCAATGATTTATCGTAAACCCGGGCCATCGGGAAGTCAAGGCAAAAAATCCGGGTGCCGCAAACAGCGTTGCGGCACCCGGGGGATTTTATCTTACGGTCAGATGCAGCTGTAGTCCAGGGTGATCTCCTTCAGGTCGGTGAATTCCTTCAGACCTTCCAGACCGCCCTCGCGGCCCAGGCCGCTGAGCTTCACATTGGTGCCCCAGGACTGCTCTTCCGTCAGGGTCTGGCAGTTGATGAACACATTGCCCACTTCCAGCTCGTCGGCCAGCTGCAGGCCCCGCTGGAGATTCCGGGTCCACACATGAGCGCAGAGGCCGTAAGGGCTGTCATTGGCCATTTTCACCACATCGTCGGCATCGGTCCAGCGGATGACCACGGCCACGGGTCCGAAGACTTCTTCCCTGGCGATGGTCATGTCGTGGGTGCATTCGCTGAGGATGGTGGGCATGACGAAGGAACCCTTTGCCAGATATTCGTCCTTGTCCTTGCGGAAGTAGATCTTCGCGCCTTCCTGCACGGCGCCGTCCACATAGGCCTCGATCTTGGCCTGCTGGGACTTACTCACCACGGGGCCCATGAAGGTGCCCTCGCCCAGGGGATCTCCCACCTTCAGGGTGTCGGCAAAGGCGCTGAACTTCCCCAGGAAGGCGTCGTACACATCGGCATGGACGTAGTAGCGGCCCGGGCCGGAGCAGTGCTGGCCGCAGTTGTTGAACTGCCGGTGGCCCAACACCTTCACCAGCGCATCCAGATCGGCGTCGGGATACACCAGAACGGGGTTGTTGCCGCCCAGCTCCATAACGCAGCGCTTGACGGTGTCGGCGGCGTAATGCAGCACGTTCTGGCCCGTCTCGCTGGAGCCGGTGAAGCCGATGAGGTCCACGTCGGGATGGCTGCACAGGGCCTTGCCCACGGTCTCGCCGCCGCCGGTGATGACGTTGAGCACGCCGTCGGGCAGGCCGGCGGACTGGATGACCTGAGCAAAGCACAGGTCGGTCATGCTGTTGATGCTGGGGGGCTTGACCACCACGGTGTTGCCCACCGCCAGGGCGGCGGAGGCCTTCACGGCCATCATGATGATGGGGAAGTTCCAGGGGATGACCAGGGCGGCCACGCCCATGGGGCCCCGCTTGAAGTAGCTGACCTTGCCCGCTTCCATGGGGATCTGCACGCCCATGAGGGCCTGGGCGATCTCGGCAGCGTACTCAAACTTGGCGGCGGCGCCCATGCAGACGCCGAAGGCATCGTTGAAGGGGGTGCCGTGCTCCAGGGCTTCGCAGGTGGCAAGCTCCTTGGCGTTATCCCGGATGGCGGCGGCGATCTTGCGCATGTAGACATTGCGCTGGGCCTGGGTCAGCTTCTTCCAGGCGGGGAAGGCGGCGCGGGCAGCCTTGACGGCCTTGTCCACATCCGCGTCTCCGGCCTTGGGGACACGGGCCAGCTCTTCCTGGGTGGCGGGATTCACGGTGACGAAGGTCTCGCCGCTTTCCGCGTCCACCCACTGGCCGCCGATGAGCATTTTATAAGACTTGATGTCCGACATTGGCGTTGTTCCTTTCTTCTCAGTCCAGAGAGATCATGCTTTCCCAGAAGGTGTGGGGCTTCTCGCTGAGACTCATCCAGATGTGGCGGTGGAAGGTGTACTCATCCAGCACCAGCACGCTGTTTTCCTTGGTCCAGCCGGATTCCTTGCAGCCGCCCCAGGGGGTCTCGGGGACGATCTCCAGGTGCTGGTTGATCCAGGCGGTGCCGGTCTCGATGTCATCGATGAGCTTCAGACCCTTGCGGAAGTCCGTGGTCCACACGGAGGCGCAGAGGCCGTAACGGCTGTCGTTGATGAGTTCCACGCCCTCTTCGGCGGTCCTGATCTTCATGACGCCCACCACGGGAGCGAAGATCTCGTCCTGCATCATGGGATGCTTGTTGTCATCCACGGCAAAGATGTGGGGCATCACATAGGCACCGCCCTGCAGTTCTTCGGGCAGCTCCTTGCCCAGCAGGCAGGGGAAGCCGGAGGCTTTGGCGGCGTCGATATACTTCTCCGCGGTTTCCCGGCAGGCCATGTAGGCCAGGGGACCCATCATGGTTTTGGGGTCCTGGGGGTCGCCCACGATGATCTTCTCCGCAGCGGCTACGAAGCGCTCCACAAAGGCGTCGTAGATGCCTTCCTGCACATAGAGGCGGCTGGGGGAGCCGCAGTTCTGGCCGGAGTTGAAGAAGGCGGAGTACACGGCGGTCTCCACCACGGCGTCCAGCTCGGCGTCGTCCAGAATGAGCATGGCGTTCTTGCCGCCCAGCTCGGAGGCCACGGGCTTGACATAGGCGCTGGCCAGTTCCATGATGCGCTTGCCCACCTTGGAGTCGCCGGTGAAGTTGATCTTGTTCACGTAGGGATGCTTGACGATGGCTTCGCCCACCTCACTGCCCGGGCCGGTGACGATGTTCACCACGCCGGCGGGGATGCCCGCTTCCACGCAGTACTGGGCCAGTTTCAGAACCGTCAGCGGTGCGCAGGAGGGGGGCTTGAGGATGCAGGTGTTGCCGGTGATCAGGGCGGGAGCCAGCTTGCTCACAGCCGTGACCAGGGGGAAATTCCAGGGGGTGATGAGGCCCACCACGCCGTAGGGCTCCCGCACGGTCATGACCCGGGCGGAGGGGTTGGCGGTGATGGTGGTGCCGGTCATGCCCCGGCCGAGACCTGCCATGAACTCGAATTCGCCGATGGCGGAGGGAATGTCAAAGCGGCTGGTCTTGCTGACGGGGCCGCCGTACTGGGCGGTCTCCAGGGCGATGAGTTCGTCCTGATCCCGGCGGATGAGATCAGCCAGCTTGAAGAGATAGGCGGCTCTGTCGCCGATGTAGGTGTTTTTCCAGGCCTTGCGGGCTTTTCTGGCGGCCTGGGCAGCCAGGTCCACATCTTCTGCCGTGCAGCGGGGGACCGTGGCCACGACCTTGCCGTTGGCAGGGTTGATGACGTCCATGGTGCCGCCCTTCACCGGGGCGCAGAGTTTCCCGTCGATGAGAATGGGATAATCCAAGGTGATTGCCTCCTTATATCCGAAAAATGAATTTCATATTCAGCGAAGATTATTATTCAGTTTACACCTGCCGCGGCAGGTTTGGCAACACTTATATTCCCGGGCCGGATAGGATGGAGAAAAGTGAAGAAAAATTTTGCGGAAAACTTGAGAATAGAGGAAAAAGGGTATATACTGACACTTTAGAAAAGGACGCCTGCCGCGCCCGAATATTACGGAGGTTACTTATGTTTGATAAACTGATCCAGACTCTGAAGGAAAACAAGCGTACCATCGTGTTCACCGAGGGCGAAGACGCCCGTATTCAGGAAGCTGCTTCCCGACTTGTCAAGGGCGGTTTCCTGGGTGTTCTGCTGGTGGGCGACACTGCCAAGATCCAGGCCGCTGCCGAGAAGAACGGTTTTGACCTGAGCGGTGCCCGCATCGTGGACCCCGCCACCTACGAAGGCATGGACGAAATGGTGGAAGCCATGGTCGCCCTGCGCAAGGGCAAGATGAGCGCCGAGGAATGCCGCGCCGCCCTCATGAAGTCCAACTACTTCGGCACCATGCTGGTGAAGATGGGCCAGGCCGACTGCCTCCTGGGCGGCGCCACCTACTCCACCGCCGACACCGTGCGTCCCGCCCTGCAGCTCATCAAGACCAAGCCCGGCAACAGCATCGTGTCTTCCTGCTTCATCATGACCCGGGGCGAGCACGAGGAAGAGCGCCTGGCCATGGGCGACTGCGCCATCAACATCCATCCCACCGAGGACAACCTGGTGGAGATCGCCGTTGAGACCGCCAAGACCGCCCGCGCCTTCGGCATCGACCCCAAGGTCGCCTTCCTGAGCTTCTCCACCAAGGGCAGCGCCAAGGACGACACCGTCACCATGGTGCAGAATGCTGTCGCCAAGGCCAAGGAAGCCATGCCCGACACCGATGTGGACGGCGAGATGCAGTTTGACGCCGCCGTTGCTCCCGAAGTGGGCCAGCTGAAGTTCCCCGGCAGCAAGGTGGCCGGCTATGCCAACACCTTCATTTTCCCCGACGTGAACGCCGGCAACATCGGCTACAAGATCGCCCAGCGTCTGGGCGGCTTCAATGCCTACGGCCCCATCCTGCTGGGCCTCAACGCCCCCATCAACGACCTGAGCCGCGGCTGCAACGCCGAGGAAGTCTACAAGATGGCCATCATCACCGCCGCCCTCATCTGAGGAACATCGGCAAACCCGTAACAGAACAGAAGAAGAGCTGCTGCAGAATCCTGCAGCAGCTCTTTTTTGTTCGGTTAAAAGGGGAGTGGGGCGCTTACGCGGCCGATGACCACATGCCGCCCGCCGGGGCAAAGCTGCCGCCCATGACGAAGAGGCGCACGCTGTCCCAGTCAGCCGGCTGAGCAGCATCCCAGCGGCACAGCAGCATCCC
>JAZSQG010000033.1:0-6728 GCA_045537855.1 Oscillospiraceae bacterium | reverse complement strand
ACTATGACTTTGAAGGCAACTGCGCCAAATGGCTGGCCACCTGCGACCCCGAAAAGGTCAAGCTGGTGAACATCGGTCTGGGCTGCACCGAGCGTCTGGTGGCCCTCATGGGCGGTTATACCGACGCCATGCTGGCCATGGCCCTGGAGCCGGAAGCGGTGCGGGATTTCCTGGAAGCCTTCGTGGATTTTGAAATGAAGGTGATGGATAAGCTTTGTCAGTATCTGCCGCTGGATATGGTCACCTATCATGATGACTGGGGCACCGAGCGGGACACCTTCTTCGGCGAAGCCATGATGGAGGAGATCGTCTATCCCCCCACCAAGCGCCTCTTTGACTACATCCACTCCAAGGGTGTGCTGGTGCAGCATCACTGCTGCGGCAACATCAAGCGCTTTGTCCCCTACCAGATCCAGCTGGGGGTGGATTTCCTGCAGATCCAGGCCCGGGCCAACGATGTGCCCGCCTTCAAGCGGCAGTGGGGCGACAAGATCGGCTTCGAGATCGGCGTGACCCCCGCGGGACCCGGTAAGGAAGCCGCCATTCAGGCGGTACGGGACACGGTGGATACCTACGGTGCCGGCGGCGGTCTCTTCAGCAGCGTCTTTTCCGGCGACCCGGAGACCCTCTGGGCTGCCACCATGGAGCTCTTCTACTACTCCCGGGAGAAGTACGAAGCGGAGCAGGGCCAGTAAACGGCATATCCCATCTGCACAGCGCGCCGGGCGGAATCGTTCCGCCCGGCGCTTTTTTGTCTTTTTTCCCTCCGCCGCCAAAAATAAGCCTTGATTTTTGATAGGAAATCGTGTAGAATGCCATCCCATTTTCACACTTCAAATCAGGAAAGAGAGGCGGACATGGACCACAAAAGCAAAGCATACGAAGAAGCAAAACTGCGGGAAGTCATAGACTTCGCTGCAGCCCGGGCAGAGAGCGCCGGAGCAGAGCTCCGGGAGCTGGAAGGGCGCATAGAGGACATGCTCGCCCGTTATAACTCCGACAACATGGAGCTGTACAACCAGCTGGTGGTATCCACAGACCTGGAAACCGGACTGCGCGAACTCCTCAAGCGCTGCCAGCGGGCGCAAAACAGCCCCTATTTCGGCCGGGTGGATTTTTCCGAAAACGGAGGACCTGCCCGGGAGCTGTACATCGGCCGGGGCGGCCTGTACGATGATGAGGCCGGAGAGCCGGTGGTCATCGACTGGCGTACCCCCATCGCAAATCTGTATTACGATGCCCAGCTGGGGGATGCGTCCTACAGCAGCCAGGGCGTCAGCTACCCCGGGGTGCTGGAACTCAAGCGTACTTACAGCATTTCGGACGGTGAGCTCCGGGACTATTACGATGCGGACCTGGTGACCAGCGATGAGCTGCTCCAGGCCTACCTCGCCAAAAATGCCGATGCGGTACTCCGGGACATCGTAGCCACCATCCAGAAGGACCAGAACGAGATCATCCGCATCCCGCCCTGGAACGATGTCATCGTCCAGGGCGTGGCGGGCAGCGGCAAAACCACCGTTGCCATGCACAGGCTGGCATTTCTGATCTTCAACTATGCCCGGGAAATGAAGCCCAGCCAATACGCCATCATCGGCTCCAACCGCATGTTTCTGGGCTATGTTTCCGGCATGCTCCCGGATCTGGGCGTGGAGTCCGTCACCCAGCTGCTGATGCCGGAGCTGCTGCTGGACTATCTGAAGCTCCCCGGCCCGGCAGCGCCTTTGGACCGGCGCACGGCCCCGCTCCGCTCTTCCTCCGCCTTCTTTGAGGGGCTGAAGACCTATGTGGACCGGCTGGAGGAAGACATCCTGCTCCACGAGCTCCGGCTGGGCGGCAGGCTGCTCTTCGGCGAAGAAGAGCTGCGGGAGCGCATTCTGGGCGGCCTGAAGAAGCCCCTGCTGGCAAAGGCGGAGCTCCTCAACGAATGGCTGGCCCAGCGGGTGCGGGAAGCCCTTCCGGTGCTGGAAAACCGGCTGGAGGCGGAATGTGACGCAGCCATCCGGGCCATCCGCAGCGGTGCGGCTCCCGCGGGCAGCAGCATTCCCCAGGCCATTGACCAAAAGCACGAAGCCCTGGAAAGCCTGCGCAAGGAGGCCGCAGGGCTTCGGAAAATCTATTTGAAGCGCATCCGGGCCATGAAGGAAACACGCATTTACAAGGACTATCTGGCAAGCCTCGGCCTGAAAGCGGCCAAAACCCCGGATGTTTACGACCTTGCCGCCCTCAGCTACATCGCCTTCCGACTGCGGCCCATGTCCGGCAGCCTGAAGCACATCATCGTGGACGAAGCCCAGGACTTCGGCCCCATGCTCTACCGCTGCCTGACGGAGATTTTCTCTGAAGCCGGCTTCACCGTTCTGGGTGACCTGTCCCAGAACATCGGAGACGGCGTGGGCCTGCAAAGCTGGGAGGAAATTCTGGAAACGGCCTTTGCCGGGCGCAGGCACCGCTTCTGCGTGCTGAGTAAGAGCTACCGAAATACCGTGGAGATCGCCGAGACCGCCAACCGGGTCATTTCCCGGGCGGAGGGGCAGGTGTATCACGCCCAGCCGGTGGTGCGCCACGGGGAAGCGGTGCAGCACAGCATTTTCCCGGATCTGCAGGCGCTGGAAGCGGCGGCGGCAGAGCTGGCCGGCAGCCGGCAGGAGGGCTCTCTGGCTCTCATTTGCCCCACGGCGGACGCTGCCCGCCGTCTCCACGCCAGGATCCCGGGCGCTGCCCTGATCCTGGGAGATACGGAGGAACGTTACGGCGGCGGCGTCACGGTCTTCGATGCCGACAGCGTCAAGGGTCTGGAATTTGACCGGGTCCTGGTCTGCGGAACGGGCAGCGGGGACTACCCCGCCACGCCCCGGGGCATCCGCCTGCTGTATGTGGTGCTGACCCGCGCCCTCCACAGTTTGCACATCCTCAGCATCGACGGAGACTGCGGCCTGCTGGCAGACTGATTTCCCCTTCTCCGACCTTTTTACACAAAAACACAGCCCGGCGGAAGCATCCGTCGGGCTGCGTCTGTTTTATTTTTGCAGAGGTACGGTGTCAGTTTCCTTTTCCGGCCTTCTGGGCTTCCAGCATATCTCCCACAGGCACCACCCGGGAAACGATTACGGGCAGCAGGGAGATGCCTGCCAGAATGCCGAAGAGCAGCACATAGTTGTCCCCGGCGATGGGGGCGGCGATATAGGAGGGGCCCACCACCGTACCAAGGAGCTGCACGGTCAGCACAAGGCCGGTCGCGGTGCCGGCATAGCGGCTGCCCACGCCCTTCAGGTATACGGGCATGGACTGGAACAGGGGCACAAAGCCCATGGCCAGGAAGCCGGTAACGAAGAGGCCCACCAGAAGCAGGGGGCCCACCGGCAGCCGCCAGGCCACAAAAGCCAGGACGGAAGCGAAGAGCGAATAGATGGCCATCATGTTCCGCACCCGCTTCACGGTGGTGCCGAAGCGGCGGATGATCACCGGGGTGATAAAGCTGGTGGCCATGTTGCCCACCGTGATGGCCATGCCATACCAGGCGGCTTCCTGCTCGCCAAGGCCCCGGCTCATCAGCGCCTGGGGCATGAAGATGCCGCAGCCCAGAACGCCCATGGAGAGGGACAGGCAGCCCAGAGCGCAGAGCCAGACCCGCTTATTGGGCAGGACGGCTTTGAAGCTTTCCACAAAGGGGGCCCGGACTTCCTCCGGGGCGCTGCCCGCCTCAGCCTTCTTCTCGGCACAGAGGAAGAGCCACAGGAGGAACACCACGATGGCAAAGAGGGCGGCAAAGCGGAAGGCTCCGTCCGTCGTGGCAAAGAGGGTGGCGGTCCCGCTGCCCAGGGCCATGCCCGCGTTGGCAATGGAGATCACCACGCCCATCAGCACCGTGACCCGGGAGGGCGGGAACCAGCTGCCCATAATTTTGGGCGTCGTGGCGTTGACAAAGGAGGCTGCAAAGCCCATCAGCACCATGGAAATGTACATCAGCCAGAAGCCCTCGGCAAAAATTCGCAGCACGATGCCGCCGGCGGTGATCAGCACGCTGATCACGATCACCTTCGTGCCGAAGCGGTCCATCAACAGGCCGGACAGGAAGCAAAGGAAAATACCCGCCAGCAGCGGGCCGGTGGCAATGGTGCTGTACTGGCTCTGGCTCAGCCCCATCTCCAGACGCAGACGGGTGGCCAGACTGGTGACCTGATACTGGGCAAAGTTCGGCAGGGCGATGGCAAGGCACAGCAACACCAGCATCACATAGCCGTACCAGGGTGCTTTTTTCATTCTCTTAAACATGTTCGTCCGCTATCTCCATCAGTTTTTTCAGCCTGTGATTCAGGCTGGATTTGCTCACAGGGGGAACCGTCATGGCGGCCAGCTGGCTCAGACTCAGCTCCGGATTTTCCAGCCGCAGCCGGGCAGCTTCCCGCAGCTTTTCCGAAAGTTCCTCCAGCCGTCCGCCGGCTTCCAGCTGCCGGATGGCATGAAGCTGCGCCTGGGAGGCATTGACAATCTTCTCCAGATTGGCTTCATCGCAGTTGAGCCTCCGGTTGACCCGGTTGATGATCTCCTTCTCCACCTTGGCGTTCATGATGTCCATGGCGGCCACCGGCGCGCCCAGAGTGGTCAGGAGGTCTTCAATGGCTTCGCTGTGCTTGAAATAGGTGACATAGTTTCCGTTCCGGGAGACGGAACCGGGCTTGAAGCCCATTTCCTGCAGCATGGCGTAGATCTCCCGGGAAACGCTGTAATGGCTGGTGATCAGCTCCATATGGTAGCTTTTCACCGGGTCGGTGAGGGCGCCGCCGGCCAGAAACGCGCCGCGCACGAAGGACACTCTGCAGCACTCTTCTTCCAGCACACCCAGATTTACATGGTGGGAGGGATCCCGCTCCAGTTCGCAGCCGAACAGTGCCGTCAGCCGGGCGAGCTTCTCTTTTCCCCGCAGGCTCAGCACCGTCTTGCCGCCGGAGTCTTCCCCCGTCCGCAGCTCCGCTTCCAGTCCCGCCGCCTTTTTCAGCAACTTTTCCGCCCGCTGCCCGAAGGCCCGGTGTTCCGTGACGATGCGCAGCTCTTCCGCATTGAAGGTGTTGCAGTACAACACGATGCCGTACAGCTCCGCCAGAATGCAGCAGCGCTTTCCGAAAGGAAGGCGGCACAGCTCTGTCTTGGTTTCCGATGAAAAGGACATTTGTGCGCTCTTCCTCCTCAAGCGATATCCCGGTGGCCGCAGGAAACGGGATAGCCCATTTCCTCCACCATGGCGGCGATCTTCAGCGCCACGGTGACGCTGCGGTGCTTCCCGCCGGTACAGCCCACGGCGATCATCAGGGAATGCCGCCCCTCCGCTTCATACTGGGGCAGCAGAAATACCAGCAGATCCCGCAGCTTTCCCAAAAATTCCTCCGTCTGCTGCGCGGCGCAGACATAGTCCTGCACGGCTTTGTCCAGACCTGTGCGGTGCTTCAGCTCCGGCACATAGAAGGGATTGGGCAGGAAGCGCACATCCAGGACCAGGTCCGTTTCCGCCGGAACGCCGTACTTGAAGCCGAAGGAGAGGACATTCACCTGAAGGCTCTGCCCCCGCCCGTCCCCGAAGTTTTCGTGGAGACGCTGGCGCAGCCTGCTCAGGGGATAATCCGTGGTGTCGATGACCAGATCGGCCATATCCTTCAGGGGCTTAGTCAGCACCCGCTCCCGCTGGATGGCCTCCTCCAACCCTCCCCCGTCCCGGTCAAGGGGATGGCGGTGGCGGGTTTCCTTGTAGCGGTTGAGAATGGTCTCCGTGGAAGCTTCCAGATACAGCACCCGGATGCTGACGCCTTTGGCGATGATTTCATCCACCGCCCGCAGGAGAACACCGAAGCCCTCCTTGCCGCGGATATCGCTCACCAGCGCCACCTTGTCATATTTTTCCTCCGCCGCAAGGCAGAGGTCGGCAAAGCGCGGCATCAGCTCCGCCGGGAGATTGTCCACGCAGTAAAAGCCCATATCCTCCAGGATGCCGGCAGCCTGGCTCTTTCCGCCGCCGGACAACCCGGTAATCAGGACAAATTCCATAGTTTCTTCCTTATCTTACAGTATTCTGATCTCCGGCTCCAGCCGATAGCCGGAATGGGCAAAGACCCGCTCCTGCACAAGGGCCAGCAGACCTTTCACATCCTCCGCCGTGGCGTCCCCGGTGTTGACGATGAAGCCTGCGTGCTTTTCGCTCACCTGCGCGCCGCCTACGCGCAGCCCCTTCAGTCCCGCCTGATCGATGAGGGCGGCGGCATAGGCCCCCTCGGGCCGCTTGAAGGCGCTGCCCGCGCTGGGCAGATGGAGTGGCTGGGAGGCGCTGCGCTTTTCCAACAGGCTGCGCATCTCTTCCCGCAGCACGCTTCCCTCCCCCGTGCTGAGCTTCAGCCGGGCCCGAAGGATGACGCTTCCGGCAGGAAAGGCGCTGCGGCGGTAGCCGAAGCCGTGCTCCTGCCCCCGGAAGCTCCGCAGCGTGAGGTTTTCATCCAGAAATTCCGTTTCCAGTGTGACATCGGCCATTTCGCCGCCATAGGCTCCGGCATTCATCACCAGGGCGCCGCCCAGGGTGCCGGGAATGCCGCAGGCAAAGCTCAGCCCGGCCAGATCCCCGTCTGCGGCGAAGGCCGCCAGACGGCCCAGCAGAGCGCCGCATTCGGCTTCCAGCACAGCTCCGCGAAGCTCCATAGACTGAGCCCGGGCCGTGACCACCACGGTGCCGTCGATCCCCCCGT
>JAZSQG010000157.1:0-5842 GCA_045537855.1 Oscillospiraceae bacterium | reverse complement strand
GGGGTGCTGCCGTCCAGATACTCTTCCAGATGCTGCATCCCCTCTTCCCCTTCCAGCTCCATAATGGTGCGGCGGGCAATGAGTTCCTGCTCGCTCTTGCTGCTGGAGAAGTTGAGATACTTGCAGGTGTACAGGCAGGGCGGGCAGGCACTGCGCACATGTACTTCCTTGGCGCCGTTGTCGTAAAGGAAGTCGACGGTTTCCTTCAGCTGCGTCCCCCGGACGATGCTGTCATCCACGATCAGCAGCTTTTTGTCCCGGATGAGCTCCGGCACGGGAATGATCTTCATCTTGGCCACGGTGTTGCGCATGTTCTGGTTGGAGGGCATGAAGCTCCGGGGCCAGGTGGGCGTATACTTGATAAAGGGCCGGGTAAAGGGCTTACCGCTTTCGTTGGCATAGCCGATGCCGTAGGCAATGCCGGAGTCGGGCATGCCGCTGACGGAGTCCACATCCTGAGCCACATCCGCTTCCTTGTCCCGCTGGGCAAGGATGGCGCCGTCGGCCATGCGCATGAGTTCCACCGTCCGCCCTTCGTAGGTGGAGTTGGAATAGCCGTAATAGGTCCAAAGGAAGGCGCAGATGCGTTTCTTCTCTTCCGGGGCCAGGAGCTGCCTGCGCTCCTCCGCCGTGAGGCTGACGATCTCACCGGGACCCAACTCATACTCGGTCTCAAAGCCCAGCTTCTGGAAGGCAAAGGACTCGAAGGACACACAGTAGCCCTGCTCGCCCCTGCCGATGATCACCGGCATGCGGCCCAGAAGATCCCGGGCGGCGATCAGCTCCTTCTCCGTCATAATCAGGATGGAGAGGGAGCCGTCCACCAGTTCCTGGACATAGCGGATACCTTCGGTGAAGCTGGTCTTCATGCTGATGAGAGAGGCCACCAGCTCCGTGGTGTTGATCTTGCCGCCGCCCATGGCCTCAAAGTGGTTGATGCCGCAGTCCAGCATGCCCTGCGCCAGCTCCGCAGCGTTGTTGATCTGTCCCACGATGCAGATGGCAAAGCCGCCGAGACCGGAACGCACCAACAGAGGCTGGGGATCCGCATCGCTGATGCAGCCGATGGCCAGATGGCCGTTCATCTCATCGAAAACGCTTTCACACTTGGTACGGAAGGGGGAATTGGAGATATTGTGGATATCCCGCTGGAAGCCCACTTCACGGTTATATGCGGCCATACCGGCCCGCTTGGTGCCCAGATGGGAGTGGTAGTCCACCCCAAAGAACACCTCATGCACGCAGTTTTCCCGGGCTGCGATCCCAAAGAAGCCGCCCATCAGGCAAAGAACAGCTCGGAAAGGTCCAGAGGCTGAATGTACTGGCCGTCCTTGTAAACGCGCATATTGCCGGAGGCGATCTCATCAATGAGGATGACTTCATCGCCGCTGTAGCCGAATTCGTACTTGATGTCATAGAGGTCCAGACCCTTGGCAGCCAGCTCTTCGGCAATGAGGTCGGTGATCTTCTGGGTCATTTCCTTGATGGCATCGTACTGCGCATCACTCATGACCTTCAGCGCCACAAGGCCGTCCTTGGTGACCAGGGGGTCTTCCCGGGCGTCATCCTTGAAGGTGGTCTCCACATAGTTGGGCAGCGCGGCGCCCTCTTCCACATAGTCGCCGTAGCGGCGCAGGAAACTGCCCACAGCGCGCCGGCGGCAAATCACTTCCAGGCCCTTGCCGAAGGGCTTGGCAGGGAGAACTTCCATGGTCACATCGTCCAGATTGGCAGAAACGTAATGGGTCTTCACGCCGGCTTCCTTCAGCTTCTCGAAGAAGTAGATGGACATGCGCAGATTCAGTCTGCCGACGCCCTCAATGCTGAGGCCCACGGTGTTGGCACCGGGATCGAACACACCGTCGGTGCCGGTGACATCGTCCTTGAACTTCAGCAGATAATTTCCGTTGTCCAGAGCAAACACATTCTTGGTCTTTCCGGTGTAAATAAGCTTCATTGCGATATCCTCCAACTTTCTCAATTTTTGAACTTTTCAATCACGGCCTGATCCTTACGGCGAACCTTTTCCGCCGCTTCGGCCTTGTATTCCCGCAGTTTTCCGGCCAAACCTTCATCCGTGAGGGACAGGATCTGCACAGCCAGCAAACCCGCATTTACCGCGCCGTTGACGCCCACGGTGGCCACGGGCACGCCGGGCGGCATCATCACGGTGCTCAGCAGGGCATCCAGCCCATCCATCATGCCGCCGGAAAGAGGCAGCCCGATCACAGGCAGGGTGGTATTGGCCGCAATGGCGCCGGCCAGATGCGCCGCCATGCCGGCGGCGGCAATGATCACGCCAAAGCCCTTATCCCGGGCCGTGACGGAGAATTCACGGGCTTCTTCCGGCGTTCTGTGAGCGGAGCAGACATGCACCTCCGTCTCCACGCCAAAATCCCGAAGCGTATTGACAGCCTTCTCCACCACGGGCAGATCGCTGTCGCTGCCCATAATGACAGCTGCTTTCAACATGTTCCGAACCATCCTTTCCCGGGAACAGTCCCGTCTTGCATTTCATCGGAAAATACAGAACCCGGCTTATGGAAGTGTACAATTACACCGCCGTCAGCCGGGAAAAAGGACAGACATCCCTGTCTTACCGTGCAGAAAGGTGCCACGACCCGCCCGCGCGGCAAGCCGCCCGGGAACCAGAGCACTTTCCCACATTGTGAAACCCACAAGAACGCCCTGCCCTTCCATCATAAAATGCAGAAAAAACGAAAACGACCCCGCAAAAGGGCGGAGCCAAACCAAACGCCGGAGTAACACCGCTACCCCGTTTTGCCGACTCTTTCAGGTCTCTCTGAACCTCATTAAAGAACGCGTTCACATTATAAAACGAAGCGGAAAAGTTGTCAATGTCATTCCTGACAATTATCGCCTGGAATTTCCATTACTTTTCTCTTCTGACAAGCACCTTCCGACATAATATTAAGAATTATGTCTTTTTTAACACTTGCAAAACTTTTTCATTTGTGTTAACATGTAGTCACAGGAAGAAAATACGATATTATATATTCCACCGATGACCTCCCATCCCGCCGCCTGAACGGCAGGATGTTCCAAACCGGGGACACGGGCAGCACACACCGCTGCCCGTGTCCTTTTTTGCATGTTCCGTCCCTTGACAGCCGGTGTATGATGGAAGCATCCCAAAAGAACGGAGCACAGTATGCTGACTACCCTTCTTTACTGCTTTAACGCCGTGGCACCGGTGTTCGTCATCATCGGTCTGGGCCGTCTTCTGGCCGCAAAGGGCAAGCTGCCCGAAGATTTCTTTGCAAAGCTCAACCGGCTCGTCTATCTCTTTCTCATCCCCGCCGTACTCTTCGAAGGGGTATACGAAGCTGATCTGTACAGCTGCTTTGACGGGAAGCTCATTCTCTTCCTCTGCGTTGGGGCGACCCTGCTCTTCCTGATCTGCAGCGTCCTTGCCGCCCGGCTTTACGGGGACAAAGCAGTCGCCGGCAGCTTCCTGCAGGGCTGCTGCAAGTCCAATTACAACCTCCTGGCCATCCCCATTCTGGGCAATCTCCTGGGGGAAGCGGGAATGGGCAGCATCATGATGGCGGCACCCTTCCTGGCCTTTCTCTATAACCTTCTGGGTGTCCTCGCCTTCTACCGCTTCGGCTGCGGCAAAGACGGAAAAACCGGCCTGCGGCGGGCCTGGCAGATCTTCTGCGGCGTGATCAAAAACCCCGCGATTCTCGGTGTTTTGCTGGCCCTTCCCTTCCCGCTGCTGCGCATCCGCCTGCCCCTGCTGCTGGAGCGGAGCATTGGCTATATCGCAGACATGGGGACCCCAGTGGCACTGGTCTGCATCGGCGCGGTGCTGAACCTGGAAAAGCTCCGCCGCTGCTGGAAGCCTGCCCTGCTTTCCGCCGTCATCAAGGTCGTCATTTCCACCGTCATCGCCGTAATTCTGGCCGTGCTGATGGGCTTCCGGGGCCATGCGCTGGCAATCATCACGGTGGCCTTTGCGGCCCCCACGGCGGCAAACTCCCACGCAACCGCCCAGGAACTGGGGGGCGATGGGGACACGGCGGCAAGCAACGTACTGCTGACCACGGCACTGGCACTCTTCACCATCGTGATATTTATGACGGTGCTGCTGCGCCTTGGGCTTGTCTGAAAGCATCGAATTCATCTCAGGGCAATATAATAGACTTGGGCAGCTTTGCCCAAGTCTATTTTTTCTTTGGGAGGCGGCAATATGCAGTGCAGAATCGCCGACTTACGATGCAAAGAGGTCGTAAACATCTATGACGGTCAGCGCCTTGGCTTTGTAGAGGATGTTCTGGTAGATACCCGCAGCGGCAGCGTCATGGCCATCGTGGTCCCCGGTCCCTGCCGGGTACTGGGTCTTTTCTTCCCCGGGGATGACTATATCATCCACTGGGAATCCATTCTGCGCATCGGAGAAGACCTTATTCTCATCGATGTCAAGGGAGAACACCAGCGCACGCGGCGCAGGAAGCGCCGCCTTCTCTGAGCTTTATACCACCCGCAGCCGATAGCAGCAGCCGCTGCCGAACACGGCTTCCAGCGCCAGGATGCAGCCATCCGTTTTCTCCGGCGGGCAAAGCACCTGAACGCAGCCGGCAAAGCCCCCACCATGGACCCGGGCGGCTCCTTCCCCGCCCAGGCTTCTCCGGGCAATGGCCAGAGCGAGGGGAATGCCCTGCCGCGCAGGGTCAGCGATACTGTAGCTGTTTTGCAGCAGCTCCGCGGAGCTGCGTCCGCTCTCATCCATAAGAGCGAGATAGCGCCCCATGTCCCCCGCTTCCAGTGCCCGGGACATTTCTCTTGCCCGGCGGTCCTCGGCGAAAAAGTGCAGAGCCCGGAGAACCGCCCGGTCTCCGTAACGGCTGCGCAAAACAGGAACTTCTGAGATTATGTCAACTTCTTTCAGTTCGGACAGGCGGCACTTCCCGAAATGCGCGGCAATGGCCCCCATTTCGCCGGTGATGGAAGCGTAGTCCTCGGTCAGGTCCTGATGGCTCTCGCCGGTACGGACGATGAGCATATCCCAGCCCAGCATGCCGGGATCGGCGGAAAGGCTGCGTACCTCCGGCTTCGCACTGTCAGAAAAGTCGATGGCCAGCACGCCGCCAAAGGCGCAGGCACACTGATCCATCAGGCCGCAGGGCTTGCCGAAATGTACATTTTCGCCGTACTGCGCCGCTTTTGCAAGGGTAAGCGGGGGAATTTTTCCGTCATGATAGAGATTGCTGACAGACCGGCCGATCCACACACCGAAGGCGGCGGAGGAAGAAAGGCCCGCACCCACAGGAATATCGGAACGAAGCCTTGCCCGGAAGCCTCCCGGCTGCCAGCCCGCATCCCGGAGGTATTCCAGAACCCCACGGGCCAGTGCTTCCGCAGTCCCCGGGATGCTGTACTGTGCTTCCAGCTGACTGATCGGGAAAGAAAAACTGCCAAGTTCCCCGGAATCCACCTCCACCGCATCGGCGCAGGCCTCCGCCTCGCCCTCCAGAAAAAGGTCTATGGCTGCCGCCAGAACAGCGCCGCCCTGATGGTCGGTATGATTGCCCGCAAGCTCGGTCCTTCCCGGTACACGAATCAGCATCTCTCTTGTCCCCCACAACCGTTTTTTTCAATATAACAAATTTCGCCGGGAATATCCATCACTTTCAAGCAGGCAGCTGCAGATTGACAAAGAAAAACACCTATGCTAAACTTGCTCCACACAAGGAGAGATGTCCGAGCGGTTTATGGTGACGGTCTTGAAAACCGTTGTGTGAAAGCACCGGGGGTTCGAATCCCTCTCTCTCCGCCAAAAAGTCGGAGCCCCCCAAGCGGGGGCGCGGGCTTTTTGGGG
>JAZSQG010000138.1:0-5912 GCA_045537855.1 Oscillospiraceae bacterium | reverse complement strand
TTCTATGATACGGCCCGCTTTGAAGAAGGTAACGGCTATGATCTCTTCCTTTCCGGGGCCCAACCCGTGCTGACCATTCACTGCGAAAACGCGGAAAGTGACCGGGAACTCATCATCTTCCGGGATTCCTACGCTTCCAGCCTGACGCCCCTGCTTCTGGGCGCCTATCAGACGATCACCCTGGTGGACCTGCGCTATATGTCCTCCGCTCTGCTGGAGCAGTATGTGGACTTCCATGGGCAGGACGTGCTCTTCCTCTACTCCATCGCTCTGCTGAACAACGCTATGCTCCTGAAATAGGCATCATACAGAAAGCTCCGGCAGCATTCTTGCTGCCGGAGCTCTTTTATTCTGTCAAACTTTGATGGGGATCTGTGCCCCGGCCGCCGCAAAGCGCAGGGCGCCGGGCACCACTTCCACACGAAAGTGCGTTCCTTCCACCACTTCACCGTCAACGGAAATGCTGAAGCCTTCGCCGCCATCCACTTCCACACTTTTTCCCTGACGGTAGGTGATGTACCGCTCAAAGCGCGGGTCTGTAAGATGGGAACCGTCCCGGTATTCATCCATGAGACTCACAAACTTCAGCCGGGAAACGGGCCGTACCAGGCAGACTTCCGCCAGACCGTCATCACAGCGACTGCGGGGTGCGCAGCGGTAGGAACCGCCCACATACTGGCCGTTTGCCACGGTACACAGGAGCATGTCCCCATCGTGGAAATCTTCCCCGTCCACGCGCATGCTGCAGCGGGTCTTCATATCAAACAGCAGCGCCTTCACCACGCCGGCGGGATAGGCGTTGCGCCCGCCGATGATGGGCAGGGTCTTGACCTTACCCATGGTTTTTGCCACGCTGGAATCGAAGCCGAAGTGGAACGCATTCACGGCCCAGCGGTCATTGACCCGGAGCAGGTCCACGGGAATGGGCTCTGCATTTAAAATGGCCTCCACATCCCGGAACACTTCCAGGCCGCCGAAGATCTTTACAAAATCGTTGCCGCTTCCCAGGGCGTATACGCTCATGCTCGCCTGCGTCTCCGCCACGCCGGATGCGACCTCGTTCAGCGTCCCATCGCCGCCGCAGGCCACAAAGCAAAGCTCTTCCGGCTTTTCCGCTGCCGCGCAGAAGCTGCGGATATACTCCGTTGCATCCCGCGGGGCGCGGGTCTCATAAATGCTGCAGTGTTCCCGCCCGGCAACGGCTTCCCGGACGATGGCGGGCACTTTCCCTCTTCCCGCCGCCGGATTCACGATAAAAATATACTTCATGGCCTCTGCTCGCTTTCTCTTTCTTCCCGCTCCGTTGGCATGCTGCAGCGAAACGTGTGCTGCCCCGCCTCCGCAGTAAAACGCCCTCCGTCCGGCAAAAACACCTCGCAGCTGCAGCCGAAGGGCAGCTCCAGCCGAAAAACCAGTTCATCACCCCGCCAGCACCAGGCGGCGGAAATCCGGCCCACAGGGCTCTGCAGACTGCACCTTGCCCAGTCCAGCCGTCTATCCGGGCAGGGGGAAAAGCGCAGGCGGCGGAAACCCGGAGCTTCCTCCACCGGCTGCAGGCCGCAAAGCCTGCGATACATCCAGGACGCCACGCTCCCATAGGCATAGTGGTTCAGGGAATTCATACCCGTGCCGGAAAGCTTCCCATCCGGCAGAACGGAATTCCAGCGCTCCCACACGGTGGTGGCCCCCTGCCGCACAGGGTAAAGCCAGGAGGGATAATCTTCCCGCAGGAGCAGATCCCAGGCCTTCCGGTCGGGGAGGGCATGCAGCAGCCAGGGGGTACCCAGGAAACCGGTGGTAAGGTGCCCGTCCCGCTCCAGGAGGCCGGTCAGCTGCGCCAGCACCGGCGCAGAAGGGCACAATTCCAGATACAGAGCCATCACACAGGCCGTCTGGGTGTTCTGCAGGAGGCTTCCGTCCGCTGCCAGATAGTGCGCCCGCCACTCCGCCTTTGCCCGCAGGGCAATGACCTCGTAGTACCGCGCCCGCTCCACACGCCCCAGAACCCGCTCCGCCCCGGACGTGAGTACAGCGCTGTAGTGCAGGTAGCAGAGGCAGAGATAGTGCATCGCCGTCTCCCCTTCCCTGCGTTCCGGGTCCCAGGGATGGTCCAGGGCCAGCCAGTCTCCAAACTGGCGGGTGGCACCCACCCAGCCCTGCTCCGTATCCCAGTGGCAGTGGGCAGCCCAGTCCGTCCAGGCTTCCATGCTCAGAATCTGCCGGCGGAGAATTGCAGGGTCACCGCTGTGAACATAGAGCGTCCAGGGAATGACGGCAGCGGCATCCCCCCAGCCCACGGCGCCCCCCTGAAATGCCATGGAGCGGTCACGGGCATTGGGGATCACATAGGGCACACAGCCGTCATGCTTTTGCTGCTCTTCCCACATGTCCGCCAGATACTTGGTAAAAAAGGCACTGCAGTCCATATTGAAGCAGGCGGTATCGCTGAAGATCTGGGCATCTCCCGTCCATCCCTCCCGCTCGTCCCGCTGGGGGCAGTCCGTGGGCACGTCCAGAAAATTGCCCCGCTGGCTCCACAGCACATTCTGAAACAGGCGGTTCAACATTGGGTTGGAGGTTTCAATGCTGCCGGTCTCCTCCAGCGCGGAATGCACGACACAGGCGGTAAAATCATCAAGAGAGATTCCTTCGTCAAAGCCCTCCAACTTCACATAGCGGAAGCCGTACCAGGTAAAGAGGGGCTCAAGGGTGTGCGCTTCCCCGTCCGATATATAAACGTACTCCGCCTTCGCACTGCGGAGATTATCCCGATAAAAGCAGCCATCCTGCAGGATCTCGCCGTACTGCAGCCGCAGTTTCCGCCCTGCGGGCACACAGACCCTGCAGCGCAGCCAGCCGGTGATGATCTGCCCCATATCCAGCACCGTTTCCCCTGCGGGGGTGCGGATCAGTTCCCGGGGCGCAAGAGTCTGCATCACTTTCACAGGCGGACTCAGCCTGTCCCGAAGCGGCCCCACAGGAGGCTCGCAAACGGCCACAGGACGCGTTTCGCCCTGCACGCCGGGGTCGTATACTTCCCCGTTGTAAATGCTGCTCTGCACCACGGGAGAGGGCCGCCAGCGCCAGCTTTCATCCGTAGCCAGCACCATTTCCCTGCCGGATGCCAGGGTCACATGGAGTTCCCCCAAACAGCAGTATTTGGGGCAGTAGGCATAGTCATCCTCCGGGGTGTAGCTGAAGCGACCTTTGGAAATGCCGCCGCCCAGCCAGACAGAAAGAAGGTTGGTGCCCCTGCGAAGCAGCTCCGTCACATCACAGGTCTGCACCTGCACCCAGCGGTCATAGCAGTTAAAGCCGGGAGCAAAGCGCTCATCGAATGCCCGGGCTCCATTGACAAAAAGATGATACAGGCCCAGTCCGGTGCCGTAATAGCGGGCAGATCGCACTTCTTCCGGCAAATACAACCGGGTTTCCATGCAGGGCATCACATCGTCCCGGTCCGGAGTGATCCACTTGCCCTGCCACGCCTCCTCCATTTTTCCGGTTTCAAAGAAGCTGCGGGGACTGACCGCTTCATCGCCTGCGTCTCCCACCACACTCACCTGCCAGGAATAGCGGCTGCGGGGCAGCAGCGTCAGTTCCGGCACGAAGCCGAGGCTGTCCAGGTCTTCCCGGAAACCGCTGTCATAGACACAGCGTTCCCCCAGATACACTTCCAGCCGGGCAGCCTTCTGCCGGAGAGAAACGCTGTCCTCCACCTGCCAGGAAAAGGCAGGCTGCTGCAGCTGATAGCCCATAGGTTCCGTCAGGCGGTTGACCCGCAGTCTCACGATGCGCATTTACCCATCACTCCCTTTTCTGCCGTACAAGTGAAATGTTAACACAGCTTTTACGACCTTACAAGGGTGCTGTCACCGACACGCAGTAAATCTGCGTTTTTTTACGAATCGGATACTCATGTGCCGCAATTTGTGCTACAATGGCAAAAAATGTGAGGAGGCCACCAAATGAAACATTACGGCAAACGAGTGGAAGACCTGCAAATCACCTATATCGGCGGCGGTTCTCGGGGCTGGGCGTGGACGCTGATGAGCGACCTTGCCCGGGCGGAGGACATTTCCGGCACCGTGCGCCTCTATGATATCGATTTTGACGCCGCCTGCAGAAACGAAAAAATCGGCAACGGCATCCCCCACAATTTCCGTTATCAAGCCTATGAAAGTCTGCCTGATGCTCTCAGCGGCGCGGATTTTGTGGTTATCTCCATCCTTCCCGGCACCTTTGACGAGATGGAGTCCGATGTGCACTGGCCGGAAAAATACGGCATCTGGCAGTCTGTGGGCGACACCACCGGTCCCGGCGGCATTGTCCGCGCCCTGCGTACCCTGCCCATGTTTGAGACCATCGCCATGGCTATCCGGGACAACTGCCCCAATGCCTGGGTCATCAACTACACAAATCCCATGACCCTCTGCGTCCGCACCCTGTACAAGGTTTTCCCCGGCATCAAGGCCTTCGGCTGCTGCCACGAGGTATTCGGCAGTCAGGCACTGCTGGGCCGCATCGCCAAAGAAGCCTTCGATGTGGAGGAAGTAACGCGGAATGAAGTGAAGGTCAATGTAGTGGGCCTCAACCACTTCACCTGGATCACCGCCGCCCAGTACAAGGGCCGCGATCTCTTCCCCCTCTACCGGGAATTCAGCGAAAAGCTCCTGGCTGAACCTGCCAGGCCCATCGTCCATGACGAAACCTTCTCCTATTTTGCCAGCCAGGACCGGGTAAAATCGGACCTCTTCCTGCGCTTCGGCGTCATGGGCGCCGCAGGCGACCGACATCTGGCGGAGTTCAGCCGCGCCCACTGGTATCTCAAAGACCCCGAAACCGCCCACAGCTGGGGCTTTACCCTCACCCCGGTGAGCTATCGCCGGGAAGACCTGAAGAAAAAACTGGCCGACAGCGACGCCTATGCCAGCGGGGCACTTCCCTTCCGCTTCAAGGACAGCGGCGAAGAGGGGGTGGAGCAGATGCGGGCCCTTCTGGGTCTGGGGGACATGGTAACCAATGTGAACCTCCCCAACGCCGGGCAGCTGCCCAACCTGCCCCTTGGTGCCGTGGTGGAAACAAACGCCCTCTTTACTTCCGGAAAGCTCCAGCCCGTCAGCGCCGGGAATGTCCCCGCAGCCATCCTGCCCCAGATTTCCTCCATTTGCGCCATTCAGGAATGTGTGGCGGAAGGCTGCCTGAAGCGTGACCTGGAAGAAGTATTCCGGGCTTTTGTCTGCGACCCGCTGGTGACGGTGAGCCCCGCCGACGCCAAAAAGCTTTTCCGGGAAATGGTGGAAAACACCGCTTCCTATCTGCAGATGTATTTCTAAACTGCCATGACACAAAAAAGTCCCGCAGACCAAGGCTGAATAGTGACAAGTAACAATTTGCCGCAGAGAACGGTGTGACCCGAAGGTCACGCCGTTTTTCTGCGTCCATAGGTTGTTTCTGTAGTAATCGTTTCGGAAATAACGGGAATTTCTACATCGTCCACGAAGTTGAAGTAAATCTTAACTTTCTGCGTCCGCTTGCCGCTGGACTTGTCCGGCGCAAAGACAATGATCTTCTTGATATACTCGTTGACGATAGTCTGTGTCAGTTCTTCCACGTCCACATGTTTGTGTGTCAGAGCAATAAAGGCGTTCAAGCCCTCATCCATTTCTTCCCGTTGTTCCACCCATTCCTCGATAACGTCAATTTCGAGCCTTAACCGTTCCTGTTCTTTCTCACCACAACGGCCAGTGGTTATGATTAAACATCTTGCAGTGTTTCTAACTTATCTTCATTCAAAATTGTCATAGCAATATGCGGTGTTCAGAAAAGCATTCAATTTATTCCATATTTGAAAGTATGCGTCAAAGCCTATACCGCACCTGCCCTGTACTGTGTATAGTATAATGATTGAG
>JAZSQG010000042.1:0-3869 GCA_045537855.1 Oscillospiraceae bacterium | reverse complement strand
CCTGCGCCTGAGAAAATATGACGGCCATTATCAGCTGCTTCTGCCGGGCTATCAGGACCCCTATGTTTACCAAAACTCCGAGGGCATCTTCGATGAAAGAGAGATCCCCGACCTTGATTATGTGAAGGGCATGTGCGACTGGCTGGCAGAACATGGAGAGCTGTATTTCATCGAGATTTCGGAAAACGGAGTCTACCGTCCCATCGGCGATGTGACGGTGAAGCAGGAAAACCCGCCCATCACCATCTGGTTCGGGGAGTACCGGCACAAAGGCATCGGTAAACTCGTCATGCAGACCGTCATTGCCAGGTGCCGGGAGCTGGGCTATAAGCGCATCAGCAATTCCTCCGTTTACAAATGGAACTCGGTTTCCCAAAGGCTCCACGAATCCCTGGGCTTCGTGCGGACGGGAGAAAGCGAAACGGAGTATTTTTATGACCTTGCCCTGGAGCGGGACTGAAGCCGCCGCCCGGGCAACAGGAGGCCGCACCATGAAACACTGCATTCCCCTGCTTCTGCTTCTTCTCCTGCTGACTGCCTGCGCCGCCCCGGCACAGCCGGAAGCCGCCTACCGGCAGATCGGCATGGAGGAAGCCGTGGCCATCATGGAAGAGGAAGAAGACTATCTCATTCTGGATGTGCGCACGCCGGAAGAATTTGCCGCCGGGCACATCCCCGGCGCAGTCAACCTCCCCAACGAAGCCATCGGCACAGAGGAGATCCCGCTGCTGCCCGACAAAAAGCAGCTCATCCTGGTATACTGCCGCAGCGGGAACCGCAGCAAACAGGCAGCCGGGAAGCTGGCAGCCCTGGGCTATACACAGGTCCTGGAATTCGGCGGCATCCTCGACTGGCCGGGGGAAACGGTGCGGGAATAAGCGCCGTCCCGGTCCAGATTCCGGGCAGGGGCAGCGCCCTCTTCCACCGCCTTTTCCCGCGATTCCGGGTCCCCGGGGGACTGTCTGGTAAAAATTCGCGGTACAGGCCCGAAAACGCCCCAAAATCTCCCAATTCCCCTTGTTTTTTCATGAGAAATCTTCAAAAAACGCATCATTTCGCATTGACATTTCCCCGGTTACACACTATAATAATGCAATCATTTAAATCATCATGATAGAATAGAGGCGCGGAGTTCAGGAGTAGCGCTTCCCGGAAAACAGGCTTGGGGAAGCGGGAAAGGGGCCTCTGCCGAGCTTATGCAGCTTTGCCTGAAGGCCGCACAGCCGGGCTGCAGGAGAACATCCTGCGGACTGTCATCCCCGCAGGGGATGGAGCGCTGTCATGGCATCGTACCGATATTTGCGATATTTGTATGAGACCATGGTCCAGCCATGGTCTCATTCTTTTTGAAAAGAGGAAAAATTTACCTATGGACGGAAGAACCATTCGAATCGGCGTGGACGTGGGCGGTACCAACACCGACATCTGCGCCATTGACGAGCGCAGCGGCGAGCTGATGGTCTACAAGCTGCCCTCCTCCCTGCACGACCAGTCGGCCGCCGTGGTGGAAGGTATCAGGGTCATCGCGGAGCAGTACGGCTTTTCCGGCGAGGATGTGAGCCGCTTCATGCACGGCACCACCGTGGCCACCAACGCCATTCTGGAAGGCCGGGGGGCCAAAACCGCCCTCATCACCACCGGCGGCTTCCGGGACCTGCTGGAGATCGGCCGCCAGAAGCGCCCCGATCTTTACGACCTGCAGGCGGACAAGCCCCGGACGCTGGTAAGCCGGGACCTGCGCTACGAAGTGGGCGAGCGCCTCAACTGCAAGGGCGAGGTAATCCGGGAGATCGACCCGGAAGAGGTGGCAAGCACGGTCCGGGCCCTTCGGGAAAAGGGCGCGGAGGCGGTGGCAGTCATGCTCCTCAACGCCTATCTCAACGCGGAAAACGAAGAGCGGATCAAGGAAGTCATGGAGCAGGAATTCCCCGAAGCCTTCCTCACCATTTCCAGCGACCTGTCCAAGCAGTTCCGGGAATACGAGCGCCTCTGCGGCACGGTGCTGAACTCCTTCGTGGGCCCGGAAGTCAAAAAGTACATGCACAACCTGAAGAGCACCCTGGAAGCCATCGGCATCCGCAATACCTACATCAACCATTCCAACGGCGGCCTCATGTCCATCGACGAGTCCATGACCTTCCCGGTGAAGACCGCCCTCTCCGGCCCCGCAGCCGGCGTGGTAGGCGCTCAGTATATCACCCGGCTCATCGGTGAAGGGGACCTGATCACCGTGGACATCGGCGGCACCAGCACCGACATCAGTCTGGTGGTGGGCGGCCGCTTCGAAGCCTCCGATGAAAAGACCATCAGCGGCTATCCCGTGCGCATCCCCTCCATCGACATTTCCACCATCGGCGCCGGCGGCGGCAGCATCGGCTGGATCGACAGCGGCGGCGTGCTGAAGGTGGGCCCCCAGAGCGCCGGTGCCAATCCCGGCCCCGCCTGCTACCGGCTGGGCGGCAGGGAGGCCACCATTACCGACGCCCGGGTGGTGCTGGGTCACCTGAATCAGGAGACGCTGCTGGGCGGCAGACTGCCCATCGACGCCTCCCTCTCCCGGAACGCGGTGGGCGAGCTGGCGGAAAAGATCGACATGGAGCTGCTGGAAACGGCCCGGGGCATCATCGCCGTCTCCAACTCCAACATCGTGAAGGAGATCAAAAACGTCACCGTGGCCAAGGGCTATAACCCCAGCGAATTCTGCCTGGTGGCCTTCGGCGGCTCCGGCCCGCTCCATGCGGCAGAGCTGATGGAGGAAATGAGCATCCGGAAGGCGCTCATTCCCAAGACCCCCGGCCTGCTGGCGGCCTACGGCCTCCTCACCGAGAACATGCGCCGGGACTTCGTGCAGACCTATGTGATGGACATTTCCGGCGACTGCGCCGCCATTCTGGAAAAGTGGTTCGCCGCTCTGGAGCAGGATGCCGAGCGCTGGTTCGACCAGGAGAAGATCGAAAGCTCCCTCCGCCGCCGGGAATACTTCCTGGATATGCGCTACAAGGGCCAGAACCATGAGATCCGGGTGCCCGTCACCCCGGAGGACATCGCCTCCGCCCAGACCCTGCAGGACGCCTTCACGGCGGCTTACGAGCGGCTTTACTCCTTCAGCTCCAAGGACACGGTGCAGATCGTCAACTTCGGCCTCTCCGCCCTGGGCGACATCGTATACCCCGTGGTGGTGAAGGACGAATACGCCGGGGAGGACCCCTCCGCCGCCGCGATCGGCAGCCGCCACGTTTACGAGGGCGGCGGCAAATTCGCCGACTACACCCTGTATGACCGGGAGAAGCTCCGCTGCGGCAACGTGATCCCCGGCCCCGCCATCATCGAGCAGATGGACAGCACCACCATCGTGCTTTCCGGCCAGAAAGCCACGGTGGACGCCTTCCTGAACATGATGATCGAATTTCAGTAAGGGAAGGGGTGCATAACATGAAAGAAATCAACTTCATTACCCTGGAGATCATCTCCAACGGCATCACCTCCATCGCCGAGCAGATGGGCGTCATTCTTGCCAAGACCGGCTACAGCACCAACATCAAGGAGCGCAAGGACCTGTCGGTAGCCGTGTTCAGCCGGGAGGGCAAGCTCCTCTCTCTGGCCCAGCACATCCCCCTGCACTTCAGCTCCCTCTCCGGCGCGGTGGAAGTGCTCACGGAGAAATACAAGATCGAGGACATCCACGAGGGCGACGTGTTCATCGCCAACGACCCCTATACCGGCGGCGGCTCCCACCTCCCGGACATCGTGCTGCTGAAGCCCGTGTTCTACGAAGGAAAGCTGGTGGCTTACATGGTCAACACCGGCCACCACGCCGACAAGAGCCGCAAGGGTCCCACCATTTACGACGAAGGCTTCCGCATCCCCCT
>JAZSQG010000170.1:0-2388 GCA_045537855.1 Oscillospiraceae bacterium | reverse complement strand
ATGTCCTGCCAGACCAGCATGCCAAGGCGGTCGCAATGGTAGTACCAGCGCAGCGGCTCGATTTTGATATGCTTTCTCAGAACATTGAAGCCGAGGGCTTTGGCGGTTTCAATATCATAAATAAGAGCCTCGTCCGAGGGCGCGGTCATAAGCCCGTCCGGCCAGTAGCCCTGGTCCAGGAGCCCGCTCAAAAAGACGGGCTTGTTGTTCAGGAATATCTGCCCGTTTTCGGCAGAAATCTTGCGCATGGCAAAGTAACTCTTCACCAGATCACGGCCCCGGAGCAGGAGCAGGTCATAGAGGAAGGGGTCCTCCGGCGACCAGGCGCGGAAGTCGGGCAATGCCGCTTCGCCCCGTCCGTCCGGGCCGCAATGGCCCCGGGCCACCACCTTTTTGTTTTCCAGCACGGCAAAGGCCACTTCGTCCCCGTCGGCGTCCGCTTCCAGACGCAGCATGCCCGCATCGTAGTCCGGCAGGATGCGGATGCCCTTCAGATAAGCTTGCGGCACGCTTTCCAGCCACACCGTCTGCCAGATGCCGCTCTGGGCCGTGTACCAGATGCCGCCGGGAGCGCGGGACTGCTTCCCGTACATCTCCGCGCCGGTCTCCGTAGCGTCCCGCACGGCCACCACCAGCCGGTTCACTCCGTTGGGGTCCGTAAGGGCCGTGATATCCAGGGTGAAGGGCTCATAGCCCCCTTCGTGGACGCCGGCGCTGCGCCCGTTGACAAACACTTCGCACCACTGGTCCACTGCGCCGAAATTCAGCAGCAGCCTGTCCTTCAAAAAGTCCTCCGGCAGGGTGAAATCCCGGCCGTACCAGGCGGTTTCCCCCTCCCGGGGGCCCCGCGCTGCCCCGGAAAGGGGGGCTTCCGGGGAAAAGGGCACGAGAATGCTGCCGCTCAGCTCCCGGGGCGTCTCCCCGTCGGGGCGGATCTCATAATTCCAGCGCCCGTTGAGGCAAAGCCAGCGGGGGCGGACAAACTGCGGCCTGGGGTATTCCGGCAGGGGACAGTCCCGGTCCGCATTTTCCCCCCATTGGGTCAGCAGCGTGTGTTCCCTCGTCAGGTCCATGGGCGCTCCTCAGGCCATCAGGCTGCCGTCGGGATGGAAGAGGGGCAGGGGCGCAAGGACGGTGATATCCTGCCTTCCTGCAGCGTCACCCTCCGCCAGCACCGCCATCTTCGCCACGATGTTGCCCCCGGCCTTTTCCACCAGCGTCTCCATGGCCCGGAGGCTCTCCCCGGTGGAGATGACATCGTCCACGATGATGATGTTTTTGCCCGCCATGGCTTCCGCATCCGCCGTATCGATGACCAGAGTCTGTACCCCGGCGGTGGTGATGCTCTGCACCTCCACCTGGAACACGCCGGTCATATAGGCCTTGGCCTTTTTCCGGGCCAGCAGGTAAGGGATGCCGCTCTGGCGGCTCATTTCATAAACCAGGGGGATGGCTTTGGCTTCCGGGGCGATGAGATAGTCGCACTTGGGAGCCCGCGCCAGCAGTTCTTTTGCGCAGTGCACCGTCAGCTCCACGTCGCCGAACATGACGAAGGCGCCGATGGAAAGACTGTCGCTCACGGGGCAGATGGGGAGGATGCGTTCCATCCCGGCGATATCGATGGTATAAGTAAGCACGGTGAAACCCTTCTTTCTCCGATGATTTTTCAGTACAGAACAATTATACCAGAGCCCTGCGTATTCTTCAACGGCTTTTGGCCATATTAAAAGGCAGCGAATGCCTGAAAAAAGGCCGAAAGGAAGGAATGCTATGACGGAACTGGAACGCACGAATGCATGGTGGCGGGCGGCCAATTACCTCTCCGGGGCCCAGCTCTTTCTGCTGGATAACCCCCTGCTTCGGCGCAAATTATGCCCCGAGGACGTGAAGAAAAAGATCGTGGGGCACTGGGGCACCTGCCCTGGGCAGAACTTTGTCTATGCCCACCTGAACAGTCTGGTGCGGCGTCACAGTCTGAACATGATCTATGTCTGCGGGCCCGGCCACGGGGGCGCGGCCATTGCCGCCAATGTGTGGCTGGAGGGTACCTATTCGGAGCTGTACCCCTCCGTAAGCATGGATGAGGGGGGCCTGCGGAAGCTGGTGCGGCAGTTTTCCTTCCCCGGGGGCATCCAGAGCCATGCCTCTCCGGAACTGCCCGGCTCCATCAACGAAGGGGGCGAGCTGGGCTACAGCCTGGCCCACGCTTTCGGCGCGGTGATGGACAATCCCGACCTCATCGCCGCCTGCCTCATCGGCGATGGGGAGGCGGAGACGGGGCCGCTGGCGGCCTCCTGGCAGTCGGTGCGCTTTCTGAACCCGAAGCGGGACGGCCATGTGCTGCCCATCCTCCATCTCAACGGCTACAAGATTGCCAATCCCACGGTG
>JAZSQG010000203.1:0-3407 GCA_045537855.1 Oscillospiraceae bacterium | reverse complement strand
GACATTAAGTGCTGCAGAAGCCCGTGTACTACGAAGGAAAGCTGGTGGCTTACATGGTCAACAACGGCAACCACGCCGACAAGAGCCGCAAGGGTCCCACCATTTACGACGAAGGCTTCCGCATCCCCCTGGTGAAGCTTTACAGCCGGGGCGAGCTGGTGCAGGACGTGTTCGACCTCATCATGCTGAACTTCCAGATGAAGTATGAGCGCAACGGCGACCTGAACGCCCAGCTCATCACCAACCAGTTCGGTGCCGACAAGCTCACCGAGCTCATCGACAAGATCGGCCTGGATACCTACGAGGAATTCTGCCGCAAGTGGCTGGAATACGGCGAGCGGAAGGCCCGCATCGCCATCGCCGAGCTGCCCGACGGGGAATATGCCTTTGAAGACTACATGGATGACGACGGTGCCGGCGGCGGCAAGGTCCTCATCAAGGCAAAGGTCATCATCGAAGGTGACCGGATCACCTTCGACTTCACCGGCTCCGCCCCCCAGAACAAGGGGCCTCACAACTGCGTGCCCTGCGCCCTGAAGGCCACGGTGTATTACGCCATGCTGGCCATTCTGGATAAATCCATCCCCGCAAACTCCGGCTTCTTTGACAGCATCAACATCGTGGCGGAGCCCGGCAGCATCGTCTGGGCCAAGGAACCCGCCCCCGTCTCCGACCGGGAAACCACCACCCAGCGCATCGCCGACGTGATCTTCGGTGCCTTCGCGCAGATGGACCCCCGGCTGGTCACGGCAGCAGGCAACGGCGCCATGAGCTATTTCTTCTTCTCCGGCACCGACAAGCGCAGCCGGAACCCCTATGTCTATGTGGAAACCATCGGCGGCGGCAGCGGCGCCCGCTATAATAAGGACGGTCTGGACGCCGTGCAGGTACATATGACCAACACCTCCAACCTTCCCGTGGAGGCGCTGGAAATGGAATACCCCCTGATGGTGGAAAAATACGCCATGTCGGAAAACAGCGGCGGCGCCGGCAAGTACCGGGGCGGCATGGGCATCGTCCGCACCATCCGCATTCTGGAGGAAAGCGGCGATTCCATGCTGGTTTCCGCCTCCACCGAGCGTTCCGTGAGCAGACCCTGGGGTCTGGAAGGCGGTCAGGGCGGCGGCAACGCCAGCATCCGGATCTACCGGGACGGCAAGCTCCTCATGGAAAATCCCAAGCCCCGGAACGTGGCCCTGCAGACCGGCGATGTGATCGAGATGGTCACCGCAGGCGCCGGCGGCTACGGCCCCGTGTCCGAGCGGGACCCCGAAGTGCTGCGCCGGGAGCTCCGGGAGGGGATCATCGACGAAGCCTGGCTGGAACAGGCCGGCATCACCCTGGACCGAGATCCCGGGAACGCAAAACTTTCATAAGGTTCAGGAGTGGTAATTCGGAAAGAAAGAGAGAGAAACCTTCGCATTTCCCGAATAGAAAGATAAGGAGAAAGAAACAATGAGTGAAAACACGAGCGCAAAGAAAACAGTCAGCCTGCCTATTGCGATCCTGACCCTGGTGGTGGTCGCCGCCATCATGTCCGTGGGTCTGGCCATCATCAAGCTGAACACCATGGTCACCTTCATCCTCACCTTCCTGGCGGTATGCATCATCGCCGTCTGCGTCGGCACCAAGCTGAACGATCTGGAAGGCATGATCCTTGCCGGTTTCAGGAAAACCGCACAGGCCTGTATGATCTTCATCGCCGTGGGTATGGTGGTGGGCAGCTGGATCATCTCCGGCATCGTCCCCTCCATCATCTACTACGGTCTGAAGCTCTTCACCCCCTCCTCCTTCCTGGCACTGGGCTTCATCGTCTGCTGCATCGTCTCCTTCTTCACCGGCTCCTCCTACGCCGCCCTGGGCACCATGGGTATCGCCTTCATGGCCATCGGCTACGGCATGGAGATCAACCCCGCCCTGGTGGCCGGCATGTCCATCTCCGGCGCCGTCTTCGGCGACAAGATGTCCCCCTTCTCCGACACCACCAACATGGCGCCCGCCTCTGCCGGCACCGACATCTTCAAGCACATCAAGTCCATGCTGTGGACCGTCATTCCCGCCTTTGTCATCTCTCTGGTGCTCTACTTCGTTCTGGGTCTGCGCTACACCGACACCAGCCCCGAAGCCATGCAGAGCCTGAATGACATTCTCGTGACTCTGAAGGCCTCCTTCACCATCTCCCCCCTGCTCCTGCTGGTGCCCATCTTCACCATCGTGCTGGTCATCAGGAAGGTCCCCGCCACCATCGCCCTGCTCATCGGTGCCCTGCTGGGCGTCATCGCTGCCGTGATCGCGCAGCCCCAGTTTGGCTATGTGCAGGTCCTGACCGCCCTGGCCTCCGGCTTCAGCGGTGAATTCGAAGTGGCTGCCGTCGGCAAGCTCCTGAACCGCGGCGGCATCAGCGCCATGACCTCCACCATCGTTTACACCATCTTCGCCATCGAGCTGGGCGAGATCATGTACCAGCTGGGCGTTCTCACCGTCCTGCTGGACAAGATCCGCGACAGACTGGATAAGCCCTGCAACCTCATCATCACCACCCTGCTCTCCTGCCTGGCCACCGTCATGCTCACCACCTCCCAGTACATGGCCATCCTGCTGCCCGGCGAAGTGTTCCAGGATTCCTACAAGAAGGCCAAAGTCGCGCCCCAGGTCCTGTCCAGAACCCTGGAAGACGGCGGCACGCTGTTTGCCTTCCTGGTGCCCTGGTCCGCCGCCGCCATCTATTCCTCCGGCGTGCTGGGCATCTCCGCAGTCGAATATCTGCCCTTTGCTTTCCTGCCCCTGATCTGCCCCCTGGCCGCCGTGTTCTGCGCCATCACCGGCATCGGCGTGCAGGATGTGGACGGCAATAGCCTCCGCGGCAAGACCATGAAGAAGGTCGGCGAGTAAATTTAACGCGAAAGAACGGAAAAAACCCATGATTTTCGGTGTATTGAAAGACATCAAAGAGGGCGAAAACAGAGTCATCTGTACGCCTGTGGAAGTGGCCTCCATCGTGGCAGCCGGCCATACCGTGCTGGTGGAAAAGGATGCCGGCGCGGGTTCCGGCTTCCCCAATGAGAAGTACGCTGCCGCCGGTGCAAAAATCTGCGATACCGCCAAAGAGCTCTGGGATACCTGCGATTTTCTGGCCAAGGTCAAGGAAGTTGACCCCTCCGAGTACGGCTATCTCCGGGAAGGGCAGATGATCTACTGCTGCATCCACCCCGCCGGACATCCGGAGGAGGTGCAGGCCATTCTGGACAGCAAATGCATCGCCATCACCGCCGAGGACAGCCCCCGCTACGGCTCCCCCAACTGTGAGGCTGCCGGAAAGCAGGGTGCCCTCTTCGGGCAGGAATCCATGCTGACCATCAACGGCGGCAAGGGCAAGTTCGTGGGCGGCTTCGCCGGGGCACCCGGCA
>JAZSQG010000252.1:0-6549 GCA_045537855.1 Oscillospiraceae bacterium | reverse complement strand
TGTAGCATGATTCGAAAAACCTGCGCAAGGGGATTGCGCAGGCATCGCAAATGTATTGGATTCAAAACACAAACTGTAACAGCAGCATATAGCATACCGTGCCGCCGGCGATGGAAACCAGCATCTGCCGCTTCCAAAGGTGAAGGGCCACCGTCACCAGAATGGCCAAAGCTTCCGGCAGGCCATGGCTGTACACCATGGGGTTAACCCCCTTGAGGCAGTAGACCACCAGCATGCCGAAGATGGCACCGGGCAGGGCCCGGCCCAGATAGCGCACATAGGCGGGGGTAGGCTTTCTGGAAGAGAAAAGAAGGAAGGGAAGAAAGCGGGTCAGCACCGTGGCCGCCACGCAGACGCCCACGGTGAGAAGCTGCTGCAGCCTGCTCATACCGGCACCTCCCCTTCCCCGATTTTGGAGCGCAGGAGGGTCAGCAGCCCCAGGATGCAGAGCATGGCGGGCAGCAGGAATTTCTCCGGCCCGAAGAGCAGCAGGCACAGGAGGGTGCTGCCCAGCCCCACAAAGGCAGTCAGGTGCGTTTCCTCCTTCTCCCACTGGTTCAGGAAGATCACCGTGAACATGGCGGTCATGACGAAATCCAGCCCCTCGGTATTGAAATGCAGCAGGGTACCCAGGAGGCCGCCCAGGGTGGCCCCGGTGACCCAGTACAGCTGGTCCAGCAGGGTGACAAAGAAGAAGAACCAGCCCCGGTCCGCCCCTTCGGGCACCTCGGCGGTGCAGTTGATGGAAAAGCTCTCGTCGCACATGCCGAAAATCAGATAGGCTTTCTTTTTCCCCGTCCCCTTATAACGCTCCAGCATGGCGATGCCGTAAAACACATGGCGGGCCTGAATGAGCAGGGCCATGAGGAAGCACTGCAGGGGAGCAAAGGGGTCCTGCAGCATGCTCACCAGCACAAATTCCAGCGAGCCGCCGAAGACCGTGGTGCTGCTGAGGGTGGGGTACCAGTAGGGAAAGCCGCTGCTGTGCATGTAGATGCCGTAAGCCATGCCCAGAAAGAGAAAGCCCGCCAGAATGGGGATGGTATGGGGAAATGCCGCCCGAAAGGCCCGGCGGATGCTGCGGCCCTTTTCCATATTTCCTGCCCGCCTCTCCCTGCGCCCCTCCGGAGCGCAGAATGGAATTCCGAATGTATGGATTATAGCGGCAGACCGGCAGATTGTAAACACCCCTCCGGCGTATTTCGTCAATTTCCTTGACAGGCCGGAGGGATGGGAATATAGTGATTTATTGGACAATCCCCGTATTCCGGGAAAAAAGGAGTTTCATTCACATGGATAAGAACGGCATCCTCAAAAGACTGCAGGACGAAGAAGCCCGCTTTCTGCGGCTGCAGGTCACCGATATTTTCGGCCAGCTGAAAAATGTGGCCCTCACCGTCTCCCAGGCCCGGAAAGCGCTGGACAACCAGATCATGATCGACGGCAGCTCCATTGAGGGCTTCGTGCGCATCCATGAAAGCGACCAGTACCTCTGGCCGGACCTGTCCAGCTTCTGCATGCTGCCCTGGAACCGGGGCGTGGGCAATGTGGCCCGCCTCATCTGCGACGTCCACAATCCCGACGGCAGCCCCTTCATCGGGGACCCCCGCTATGTACTCAAGCGCCAGCTGCAGGCGGCGGCGGACATGGGCTTCACCTTCAACGTGGGCCCGGAATGTGAATTTTTCCTCTTCAAGCACGATGAAAACGGGCAGGTCACCCTGGAGCCCAACGACCGGGCGGCCTACTTCGACCTGGGCCCTCTGGACAACGGGGAGATGACCCGGAGCCGGATCTGCCTGAATCTGGAGGAGATGGGCTTTGAGATCGAGGCCAGCCACCACGAATGCGGCCCCGGCCAGCATGAGATCGACTTCAAATATGCCGATGCCCTGACGGCGGCGGACAATATCATGACCTTCCGCCTGGCGGTGAAGACCATCGCCAGCCAGAACGGCTTCCACGCCACCTTCATGCCCAAGCCCCTCTTCGGCGAGGCGGGCAGCGGCATGCACACCAACATGTCCCTCTTCCGGGACGGGAAGAACGCCTTCTACGATGAAGGCGGCGAGCGCCGCCTCTCCAAACTGGCCTACCACTTCATCGCCGGCCTGCTGGAGCATGTGCAGGGCATGTGCCTGGTGACCAATCCGCTGGTCAACTCCTACAAGCGCCTGGTGCCCGGCTTTGAAGCCCCCTGCTATCTGGCCTGGTCCTCCCAGAACCGCAGCGCCCTGGTGCGGGTGCCTGTGGCCCGGGGCCAGTCCACCCGGGTGGAGCTGCGCAGCCCCGACCCCTCCTGCAACCCCTATCTGGCCCTGGCCCTCTGCCTGGCCGCCGGTCTGGACGGTATCCGCCGGGAGCTGGAGCCCCCTGCGGAGATCGCGGAGAATATCTACCACCTGAGCCCCGCCCAGCGGGAAGCCCGGGGCATCCGCAGCCTCCCCGGCTCCCTGAAGGAAGCCATCACCGCCTTTAAGGAAGATCCCCTCATTCGGGAGACCCTGGGCGAGCATGTGTACCAGCAGTACCTCACCGGCAAGGAGGCCGAGTGGGAGGAGTACCGCACCCGGGTCAGCACCTGGGAGATCGACAAGTATATCAACCACTATTGAGTTCCGGCCCTGCGGGGGCCGCGGGAAGCCATGAATCAGAGAAGCATCGCAAAACACATCACCGGCAATCTGCTGGGCAGCGCCATCCTGGCCTTCGGCCTCTATCACATCCACGCCCAGAGCAGCATCACCGAAGGGGGCATTCTGGGCATGACCCTGCTGCTGCAGCACTGGCTGCGCCTCTCCCCCGCCCTCTCGGGCCTCCTGCTCAACGCCCTGTGCTATGTTCTGGGCTGGCGGGTGCTGGGAAAGGGCTTCCTCCTCCGGTCCGCGGCGGCAGGCTTCGGCTTCTCCCTCTTCTACGCCCTCTTTGAGCGCTTCCCGCCCCTGTGGCCCGCATTGGGGCAGCTGCCCCTCCTTGCAGCCCTGTCGGGCGCGGTCTTTGTGGGCGTGGGGGTGGGCATCTGCGTCCGCTGCGGCGGTGCCCCCGGCGGGGACGATGCGTTGGCCATGAGCCTCAGCAGGCTCTCCGGGCGGGACATCCGCCTCTTCTACTTCCTCACGGACCTGACGGTGCTGCTTCTCTCGCTGAGCTACCTCAGCTTCCGGCGCATCCTCATTTCACTCCTGTCGGTAGTCCTCTCCGGGCAGATTGTGGGCCTTCTGCAGCCCCGGAAGAAGAAAGACCCGGAAGCGAATTCCAAATAACAGGCATAAGCGGAGCGCCGCATGAACGGCGCTCCGCTTATGTTATTGTCCGGGAGCTTTTGAGAGGGCTTACTTCCCCTTCCGGGCCTTATACTCCGCCAGCATGGCCTCCATCTCGGCGACGGCGGCATCGTCCAGATCATCGTTCTGGAGCATGGCGGACAGGAAGGCAACGGCGCTGAGGCGATCGCTGTCTTCACCCAGCACGGCGGTGAAATAAGCTTCCTGGCTGACCTTCGGCATAAAGGTTCTGGCATACTTCTTGCCCACGGGCACAAAGCCCACAGCTTCAATGGCGCCCTTGTCCTGCAGGTGGGTCAGCATGGGATACAGGGAGTTTTCCTTCCAGGAACGGTCCACGGAAAGCTCCAGGATCTCCGGTGCGGACAGGGGCCGATTCTCTCTCCAGAGCAGTTTCATGATCTCCAGTTCAGTTTTGGTCAGTTTTTTCATACCTCTGTATCTCCCTCAGTTTTTGTTCAGGTACCGCACAAAAATGCGCAGTAAACGATCATCAGCATTACGATAGATTTACACGACATGACTTTCTTCACTGATTGGAAGTATACCTTTACTTCGGCCCTTTGTCAATAGGGTAACAATATCCCATGGTACTTTTCCCCAACTTTTTCCACTGAAAACTTGTTTCAGCGGACATAAAACAGGCCCGGACGCGACAGGCTTCGCGGGCTTTTGCAGCGGGAAATGGATAAGCTTGACGGGAAAGGAAGGAATGCCAATGAAAATCCCGTCACTTTTGGACAGCCGCAAGATCCTCACCCTCCCCGTGGGCGCCATCTCCCCAAACAAAAACCAGCCCCGCAGCCAGTTTGACAAGGAGTCACTGGCGGAGCTGGCGGACAGTATTCTGCGCTACGGCATCCTGCAGCCCCTCACCGTCCGCAAGACCGACTCCAGCCATTTCGAACTGGTGGCGGGAGAGCGGCGGCTGCGGGCGGCCAAGCAGGCGGGGCTGAAAAGCGTGCCCTGCATTCTGCTGGATGTGGACGAAAAGGATTCCGGCCTGCTGGCCCTGGTGGAAAATCTCCAGCGCCGGGACCTGGACTACATCGAAGAAGCCGAGGGGCTGCGCGCCCTGATCGACAGCTACGGCATGAGCCAGGAGGAAGCGGCCCGCTGCATCAGCAAATCCCAGTCGGCGGTGGCCAACAAGCTGCGCCTGCTGCGGCTGAGCCCGGAAATCCTCTACATCCTGCGGGAGCAGGGCCTCAGCGAGCGCCACGCCCGGGCGCTGCTGCGCCTGAATTCGGAGGAGGAACGCATCCGGGTGCTGCAGGCGGTCATCGAGCAGGACCTGACCGTGGCCCGGACGGAGGCCTACATAGAAGCCCTCCTGCAGCAGGAGGGCAAGGAAGCAGAGGAAAGCAGGAAGCAGAGGAAAAAGAGCCCCCACTTCGTATTAAAAGATGTGCGCATTTTTCTCAACACCGTGGCCAAAGGGCTGGGCATCATGAAGCAGTCCGGCGTGGACGCCCAGTGGGAACAGCAGGAAGCGGAGGGAGATCTCATCCTCACCATCCGCATCCCCAAGGCCGTGCGGGAGCGCACGGAAAGCGCCTGAAGCTTCAGCCCTGCGCGCGCAGGCTTTCCAGCACCTGCCGGAACTGCAGGGGCAGCTCACTTTCAAAAGCCATCTCTTCCCCGCTCACCGGGTGGCGGAATCGGATGGCTTTTGCATGGAGGCACTGGCTGTCCAGCCCCATGGGATTGCCGCCGCCGTAGACCCCGTCCCCCGCCACGGGATGACCGATGTGGGCCATGTGGACGCGGATCTGATGGGTGCGGCCCGTTTCCAGCCGGCACTGGACCAGACTGTAACCCCGGAACACTTCCAGCACCTGATAGCGGGTACGGGCGGGTCTGCCGCCGTCCCGGCTCACGGCCATCTTCTTCCGCTCCGTGGGATGGCGGCCGATGGGGGCATCCACCAGCCCCTCGGACTGCCGGGGCGTGCCCCGCAGCAGCGCCTGATACACCCGGCTCAGGCTCCGGTCGCTGAGCTGGGCGGAAAGGCTCTGATGGGCCCGGTCGGTCTTGGCGGCCAGCATGAGGCCGGAGGTATCCTTATCCAGGCGGTGGACGATGCCCGGGCGCTGCAGCCCGCCGATGCCGGAAAGGCTGTCGCCGCAGTGGTACATGAGGGCGTTCACCAAAGTGCCGCTGCTGTGCCCCGGGGCGGGGTGCACCACCATGTTCTTGGGCTTATTCAGGACAATGAGCTCATCGTCCTCATAAACAATATCCAGAGGAATGTTTTCCGCCGGAATTTCCGCAGGGGCAGCCTCCGGCAGGGTGACGGTATAGCACTCGCCGGCGCTGACCTTGCGGTTCTTTTTGGGGATGCTGCCGTCACGCAGGCGGACGCAGCCCGCCTCCAGCAGCTGCTGCAGGCGGCTTCTCGTCACATCCGGCAGGGCCAGGGACAGAAAGCTGTCCAGCCGCTGACCGGCTTCTTCAATTTCCACTGTTACTTCCGGCATTGTCCTGCTCCTTGAATTCCCGAATCAATTCCTCCAGATTTTCCCGCTCCGCCACGGCTTCCTGCCGGGCGCGCTCCAGCCGCTCCTGCATCCGCGCTTCCGCCTGCTGCTTTTTCTCCCGGCGCTCCCGGCGCTCGTCCAGCAGGATGTAGAGGCAGAAGAGGCAGCCGCCCGCCACGATGAAGATATCCGCCACGTTGAAGATGGGGAAATCCATGAACAGGGTCCGGAACATATCCACCACATAACCCAGCAGCAGCCGGTCCAGCAGGTTGCCCACGGCGCCGCCCAGCACCATGGCCAGACTCAGCCGCCCCATCCGGGAGGCGGGCCTGCGCAGCAGCAGCGCCGCGAAAATGCCGGCGCAGACCAGGCCGGTGACCGCCAGGAGAAAGCCGGTCTTCCCCGCCAGGATGCCCCAGCTGGCCCCGGGATTGTGGATGTAGGTGAGGCCCAGCAGCCCCGGAAGCAGCTCCCGGAAGCCGTGGAGGGGAACATTCACCACCGTCCACAGCTTGAAGTACTGGTCAAGGGCCACCATCAGAGCGGCCAGAAGGATATATGCCATACTGCTCTCCTAAATTTGCAGGGAACGGCGCGAGCCGTTCCCTGAGTCTGTCGAAAAACCATGATAAAGACTTGCGCGACAGAGTAGCGGGGGATGGTGGTGCTGGGGCCAAAGGCCCCTGGCAAAGGGCCCCCTTCACGTTTTATCCTTGGGTTTTTCAAACTTTTTTGGAAGTTTGAAAAACCTGTTTCAGCGTGTCGAAATACTTTTTCGACAC
>JAZSQG010000374.1:0-6340 GCA_045537855.1 Oscillospiraceae bacterium | reverse complement strand
AGAGATCTCGTACAGCTCACAGCCGGCAGCCTCCACATGCGCACGCAGGCGCTCCAGATTGTCGGATTCCGGCATTAAGAGGTCACACTTGTTGGCGGCAACGATCATGGGACGGTCACCCAGATCCACAGAATAGTTGTGCAGTTTTTCATAAATGGCGTCGAAATCCTCCACGGGATCTCTGCCCTCGCTGCCGGAAACATCGATCACGTGGACAAGCAGACGGCAGCGGTCAATGTGCCGCAGGAAATCGTGACCCAAACCTGCACCGTCGGCAGCGCCTTCGATAATACCGGGGATGTCTGCCATAACAAAGGACACACCCTCATCCACATAAATCACGCCCAGGTTGGGGAACAAGGTGGTAAAATGGTAGTTGGCGATCTTGGGCCGGGCGTTGGAGGTGACGGAGAGCAGGGTGGATTTGCCCACGTTGGGGAAGCCCACCAGACCCACGTCCGCCAGCAGCTTCAGCTCCAGGATGACCTCCCGGCGCTGACCGGCCATGCCGGGCTTGGCGAAGCGGGGCGCCTGCCGGGTGGGGGTGGCGAAATGCTGGTTGCCCCAGCCGCCCCGGCCGCCCCGGGCCAGAATGAAGGGCTCGCCGCCGGACATGTCCTGAATGACGGCGCCGCTCTCCTTATCCCGCACCAGGGTGCCCCGGGGCACCTTGATGACCAGGTCCTGCCCGTCCCGGCCGGTCTTCTGCCGGCCCTGCCCGTCGCCCCCGTTGGAGGCCACGTACTTGCGCTTGTAGCGGAAGTCCATCAGGGTGGACATGTTGTCGTCCGCCTGGAGGACGATATTGCCGCCGCGGCCGCCGTCCCCCCCGTCGGGGCCGCCGGCTGCCACGTATTTTTCCCGGTGAAAGGCCACGGCACCGTTGCCGCCGTTGCCGGCTACCACGGTGATGACCGCCTTATCCACAAACATGCCTGTCGCCATACTGTTCTCCTCCAACGAAAACTGAGGTCGGGGGACCCGACCTCAGTTGACTGTTCCGTATTTGCTTCTCCGGCTTATTCGGTGACTTCGTAAACAGAAACCTGCTTGCGGTCCCGGCCCAGACGCTCGTAGCGCACGATGCCGTCCTTCAGGGCGAACAGATTGTAGTTGCTGCCGCAGCCCACATTGGTGCCCGGATGGATCTTCGTGCCGCACTGGGTGTAAAGAATGTTGCCGGCAAGAACGAACTGACCGTCGGCCCGCTTGGCACCAAGACGCTTGGACTTACTGTCCCGCCCGTTCTTGGTGGAGCCCATACCTTTTTTATGTGCCATGGTTTCTCCTCCTTCTCAGCCGACCGTGATCGCATCGATCTGCACCTGGGTGTAAGGCTGACGATGACCCTGATGCCTGCGGTAATTCTTCTTCGCCTTGTACTTGAAAACGGTGATCTTCTTGGCCTTGCCATTCTTGACCACCTTGGCGGTGACGCTGGCGCCTTCCACGGTGGGAGCGCCGATGACGCTGTCCTTCTCGTCATCCAGGATGGCGAGGACCTGGTCAAAGGTAACGGTTTCGCCGGCTTCCACGGGGAGCTTCTCGATGAAGACGATGTCGCCTTCAGCAACCCGGTACTGCTTTCCGCCGGTCACGATGATTGCGTGCTGCAAGTTCTTTTCTCCTCATTGTACAGTCTCGCTGTCAGGGGCGCTGCGGGGCGAAAATGCCGGGCAGACTTTGGGCCCATTCAAAGCGGCCTTGAAAGTATACCATCGGAAATGGCGGCTGTCAAGCCTGATTATCCTCATTTTCCGGGCTTTTTTTCTTCTTTTTCGTGGGGCGGAACTGGTAGCTGATCTTTCCCGGGACGGGCTCCGCAGTTTCTTCCTCATCGGGATTGCGGAAGATGCTGATGGGCACATCCGGGTCATTGTTCAGGTTGCAGGCGATGGCTGCCAGAATGGGCAGGCCCAGCAGACCCAGGCCGCCGAAGAGGCTGGTGCCCACGAACATGCACATCAGGGTCACCAGAGGCGGCAGACCCACATGCTTGCCGATGATCTTGGGCTCGATGATCTGGCGGACTACCACCATGAAGATGTAGAGGATGCCCAGGCCGATGCCCTGCATGATCTTGCCCTGGATGAAGGAGATCACCGTCCAGGGTACCAGGATGAGGCCCGCGCCCACGATGGGGAAGATGTCCATCACGGCGATGAGGGCCGCGATGAGCACGGCGTTGTCCACGCCGATGATCAGCAGGCCCACGGTGAGCTCGGCGAAGGTGATGAGCATGATGAGCAGATAGCTGCGGCCGTACTGCATGATGACCTTCTTGAAGCTGCTGCTCACATAGCCGGCCACCTCCGTCACCCGGGCGGGGAGGTTCACCCTGAGAAAACGCTTGATGCTGTCGAAGGTGGTGACCATGAAGATGGTGGAGATGATGCAGATGATGCTGGCGATGAGGAAGGAGGGGATCTTCGTGGCGTAGCCGGTGAGCCTGGTCACCGCGGACACGGAGAAGCCGGTGACGGCGCTGCTGACGCTGCTGATGACCTGGGGCAGGATGGAGCGCAGGACCTCCACCGCGTTGGGGTCAAAGCGGGCCAGGAACTCTTCGGTATTCAGGTAAAGGTTGCGCAGGCCCGGCTCGATGGTCTGGGTATACAGGGCGGGAAGCTCGCCCAGATACTGGGCCAGGTCGGAAATCACGCTGGCAGCCAGAAGCAGCACCAGACCGCCCACCACCAGATAACACAGCACCACCGATACCGCCGTGATCAAGGCGGCGATGCGGCTGTTGAGCCGCTTTCGCAGGAACTTGAACCAGGGCCGCATGATCCATGCCACCACCAGCGCGATGACAAAGGGCATGAGCAGGTGGATGAGATAGCGGAAGACGAGATACACCAGGGCCAGAATGACAGCCCAGTAGGCCAGGTTG
The DNA here is from genome assembly GCA_045537855.1 of Oscillospiraceae bacterium. GTDB lineage: Bacteria > Bacillota > Clostridia > Oscillospirales > Oscillospiraceae > UBA1774. The sequence continues at coordinate 3,447 of JAZSQG010000374.1, read as the reverse complement.
ATGAGGAAGGTTTTTCGTTTTGTGCGCTGATCCAAAATTAGCCCCTTTCCAGAAAGTTCAGAACGAAATGATGCCCAGATGCTCCAGCAGGATCTTCAGGCCCATGAGGATGAGGATGATGCCCCCGGCAGCCTCCGCCTTCCGGCGGAAGCGGGCGCCGAAGACGCTGCCCACCTTCACGCCCAGAGCGCTGAGCAGGAAGGTGATGCCGCCGATGAGACTCACGGCGGGAAGCAGCTCCACCTTCAGACAGGCGAAGGTGATGCCCACCGCCAGCGCGTCGATGCTGGTGGCCAGGGCCATGACCAGCATGGTTTTGAAGGACATGGAGGGGTCTGCTTCCTCCTCCTCGCAGGAGCAGGCCTCCCGCAGCATGTTGCCGCCGATGGCTGCCAGCAGCACAAAGGCGATCCAGTGGTCCACCGAGGTGATATACTGTTCAAAGCGGCTGCCCAGAATATAGCCGATGACGGGCATCAGCGCCTGGAAGCCGCCGAACCAGACGCCGGCGATGATGCAGTGTTTCCCTTTAATTTTGCCCAGAGCCAGACCCTTGCAGACGGACACGGCGAAGGCGTCCATGGCGAGGCCCAGGGCAAGGATGAAAAGTTCAGGCAGAGTCATTGGTCGTGCGTTCTCCGTCGGTGAATTTGATTTTAGTCCACAGTCCAGTGTATAAAACATTCCGCAGGATGTCAATATCCCGGCAGAGGGGCAGGCGCTCCATCCAGTCGGCGGCGGAGGCTGCCAGGGTCAGGAGAATGTCGGTAATGTCCGCCCGGCGCATGCCCCCGGCCATGGCGGCGGAGAGGGGATTGTACAGGCCCTTTGCTTCGTCCTGCTCCAGGTCGCAGAGGGCGTCCAGCAGGTAGATGAAGCGCCCCAGCTCCAGCCCCAGCGCCCGGAGGGTGGGGCTCCAGCGGTCCTCCCGCCAGACCAGCAGCTCCCCCATCAGGCGGCCGAAGGCGCCCGCCCCCGCGTCGGGAGAGGGGTCCCGCCGGGTTTCCACCTGTCCCAGGGTCTCCATGCACTGCCGGATGGCCGCTTCCTTTTCCGGCAGGCGCGCTGCCGCCTTCTTTGCGGCGGGGCCGAGGCTTTTTGCCAGCAGCAGGCCCCGGAGCTTTCTTTCGTCCTGCCAGTGGTCCAGAGCGCTGCGCCGGGCCAGGAGCACATTCAGGTCGGCGGCGTAGTCCGTGGCGGCGCTTTGGATGCTGTGCACCTTTTTGAATGGATGGACGGGACAGGCCCGGAAAAGTTCCCGTTCCTCCGGCTCATAGAGAGAGCCCAGCAGCAGAGAAAGGAAGCACAGGTCATAGGTAAGGGCGCAGCGGCTCAGCTGTCCGCAGCGAAAGCCCATGCTGCGGCAGAGGCCGCAGTAGCTCCCCTGCCAGCGTGCCAGCTGCTCCGGGGTCAGGCTGTTTTTGTCCGCCATGACGTAGCCGAACATGACCGCACCTCCCTCGCGCTCCGGGTAAAATCCAATACCTTAATTTATCGTAAAAAATCGGTGACTGTCAAGCTTGCGCCCGGTAAAGAAATGGGATAAAATGACGGAAAAACAGCGCCCCGCCTGCCGGGGAGAAGGAGCGATGCACATGCTGACCACCAGAACGAAGATCGAGACCCGCTATCCCGACTGCGACCGCATGGGCGTGGTACACCACGCCGTGTACCCCGTCTGGTACGAGCTGGCCCGGATGGACTGGCTCAATGCCGCCGGGCTGGACTTTCTCACCATGCAGCCCCTGGGGGTGAATCCCGCCATGGTGGATCTGCACATCCGCTATCTGGCCGCAGCCAGCTATCCCCAGACCCTGTATATCGAGACCCGCCCCTCTCTGGTGGCCCCGAAAAAGCTGGAGCTGCAGTACACCGTCACCGATGAAGAAGGCAAACCCGTCAGCGATGCGGTGACCTTCCACATCTGGACGGGGCCGGACAACCGCAGCTACGACCTGGAGAAACATCAGCCGGAGCTCTACCGCCTGCTGCAGGCGGCAGCGGCGGAGTAACGAGAAAAGAGAAAGCACTACTCCGAAACGGAGCAGTGCTTTCTTTACGGGGCGCAAAGCCGCCTCACGCTCATTTTTTATTCGGGATTTTATCCTCGCAGGGGATACCAACCATGCACTTTGCGCAGTTGCCCTTCTCAAACTCCTGCATCAGTTCCTTGGTGTGGTCGCTGCACTTTTTCAGGTTGCGCTTGTGTTCCAGCGTAATGGCCTCCATGGGGCATCGTCCGGTGCAGGCGCCGCACTGGGTGCAATACTCATAGGGGTCTGTATATGTTCTCTTGGTCGGCTCCATCTCGCAATCCAGCAGCAAGGTGACCATGGCGCCGCAGCAGCCCTTCTCCGTGATAATATGGCGATGGATGCCGAAGGTGCCCAGACCGGCAGCATAAGCCACGTGTCTGGTGGACCATGCCACGGACCAGTGCAGATCTTCTCCGCCGTTTTCCACCGGGATCGTCGCGCCGGGGTGGTCCATATCCCAGGTGGGATTGAAGACCTTGATGCCTTCCTTTTCCAGAGCAGCAGTCACTTTGATCGCAAAAGGCACCACGATTTTCGCGTGATCTCCATAACCACAGGTCCACGCCTCGCTCATGAGTGCCGTGGAATCGCGGTGTCTTTTTCTGATTTCCTCCGAGAAGGAAAAATAAAATGCTACGACGGTTTTTGCCTCAGGCATCCACTCTTTGGGACACATGAAGTGTTCACCGATTACTTCAGGATCCCGGAAGGTCTCGAAGATCGGATCGTCCGCAGCTGCGAACCCATAGATGGGCGCATCCATAATCGGCACGGTCACATTTTCCTCAGGGAGATGGGTCAGGTTTTCCAAACCGTCAAAAACCTCTCTAACAATGTCCGCAAATCTTTGATTATCCATTATTTCCTCTCTTTCCCACACAGCGGGTGACGGGCATCCGATCAGGTGTTTTAATCTTTTCGGATATTAGGTCTATACAACTTATTTTTATTATATCAGCGATATAAAATTCTATATCAAAATGAAATAATCATCTAACTCGTTCCACATCTCGCAAGACCATCCGCCTTTCCGCCTTCTTTTCACCACGCAAAGCAAGTATCTCATACGGCAACGCCGTATAAGCGTGGCAAAAAAGTCAAATTAAGCAAGCTGCTTGGCAGGCATTCGGATTCGGGAATGGCTTCTCCCTTGGGGAGACACCCCAGGGTGGCCTCTCTTGCCGCTTCGCGGCAATTCACCTCCGGCTGGCGGCGAAGCCGACTGATGAGGGTCCGCGTAAGCGGCAAAAACGGCTTTATGACGATATTTTCGGCACTTCGTGCCGTCCTCTCATCCGTCATTTGCTTGCGCAAATGCCACCTTCCCCTCCAGGGGGGAAGGCTTGCCCTAATCCTACAGTGAGCATCGTTTTTTGACAGTCTCAGCGGCGCGGAACGCACTGGCGTTCCG
>JAZSQG010000231.1:0-2898 GCA_045537855.1 Oscillospiraceae bacterium | reverse complement strand
CATCGGCATCAAGACCGGCAGCCCCGACCGGGAAAAGGTGGAGGCCGCCGCCCGGGACGCCTGCATCCACGAGGATATCATGGACTTTGAGGAAGGCTATGAGACCGTGGTGGGGGAACGGGGCGTCACCCTTTCCGGCGGCCAGAAGCAGCGGGTGGCCATCGCCCGGGCGCTGATGCAGGACAGCGATGTGCTGATTTTTGACGATTCCCTTTCCGCTGTGGACACCCGGACGGATGCTTCCATCCGGCAGGCTCTGCGCAGCCGCCGCAGCGGCGTTACCACCATCATCATCTCCCACCGGGTCACCACCCTCATGGAGGCGGATAAAATTTTCGTCATCAAGGGCGGCCGGGTGGTGGAGGAAGGGAGCCATGAAGAGCTCCTGAGCGTTCCCGGGGGCATCTATCGCCGCACCTATGAGATCCAGAGCGCCGTGACGGAAGGAGGCGAGGAGGCATGAACGCCGAAAAGGACTATCAGGATCAAAAAATCAATCCCAAAACCTGGTCCACCATTCTTCGCTTTGCATCCGGCCGCCGGAAGGGCTTCCTGGTGATCATTCTGGGGGGCATGCTGGCCGGCATCATCGACACGGCCATGTCCTTCATGTCCATGTGGGCCATCGACGGCTTCATGGCCCCGGGTACCACGGAGCATGTAGGCCTTTTTGCCGCCTGTGCCGTGGGCCTGCAGCTGCTGATGGCGGTGCTGACCCTGATTTACTGCCGGGCGGCGGGCAACATGGAAAGCCACCTCAGCGCGGATGTGCGCCGGGCGGCCTACCACCGCCTCCAGAGCATGAGCTTTTCCTATTTTGACAAGACCAGCACCGGCTATCTCATTTCCCGCCTGACCAACGATGTGACCCGCATCATGGAAATGGTCTCCTGGACCAGCATCGACCTGGGCTGGGGCACCATGGCCGTGGTGGCCAGCCTCATCGCCATGTTTGCGGTGAATCTGAAGCTGGCCATCATCACCTTTGTGGCCGTGCCGGTGGTGGCGGTGCTGTCGGTCTACTTCCAGAGGAAGATCCTGCGCTATCAGCGGGAGACCCGAAAGGTCAACAGTATGATCACCTCCTCCTTCAACGAGGGGATCATGGGCGCCCAGACCAGCAAGACCCTGGTGCGGGAGCAGCTCAACGAGGAAGAATTTCTGGGAGTCACCCGGGATATGTACCGGGCCTCCATGCGCTCGGCCACCATCACCGCCATCTATATGCCCCTGGCGTCTCTGGCCATCAGCGCCGTCACCGCCATCGTCATGGTGACCGGCGGCAGGGATGTGCAGAGCAGCCTCATCACCGTGGGCCAGCTGAACTTCTTCATCAACATCGGCGGCATGATGTTTGAGCCCATCCGGAATTTTGCCGGCATTTTTGCGGATTTCCAGTCCTGCCAGGCCGCCGCCGAGCGCGTGGCGGATGTGCTCCTCAGCGTCAGCGACATTGAGGATGCCCCGGAAGTGACGGAGAAGTACGGCGACTTCTTTGCCCCCAAACGGGAAAACTGGGAAAAGATCCGGGGCGATGTGGAATTTGACCACGTTTCCTTCTGGTATCTTCCCGGGGAGCCGGTGCTGCAGGACTTTAACCTGAAGATCAAAGCCGGTGAAAACATCGCCCTGGTGGGCGAGACCGGCGGCGGCAAGAGCACCATCGTGAACCTGGTCTGCCGCTTCTACGAGCCCCGGGAGGGGCGCATCCTCATCGATGGGGTGGATTATCGGGAGCGCAGCCAGCTCTGGCTCCAGTCCAACATGGGCTATGTGCTGCAGACGCCCCACCTGTTTTCCGGCAGCATCATGGAAAATATCCGCTACGGCCGGCTGGATGCCACGGATGAGGAGGTCATCCGGGCTGCCGAACTGGTGGGTGCGGACGAATTCATCCGCAAGCTGGAAAAGGGCTATGATACCGACGCCGGAGAAGGCGGCAGCAACATGTCCACCGGCCAGAAGCAGCTCATCAGCTTTGCCCGGGCCATTCTGGCGGACCCTGCCATTTTCGTGCTGGACGAAGCCACCAGCTCCATCGACACCGAGGCGGAGCTGCAGATCCAGGCCGCTTCCGAAGCTCTGCTGAAGGGCCGCACCAGCTTTATCATCGCACACCGCCTCAGCACCGTGCGCAATGCCGACCGCATCCTGGTTATTGACGGCGGACGTGTGCTGGAAGCGGGCAGCCATCAGGAACTCATGGCCCAAAAGGGCCGCTATTATCAGCTGTATCAGAATCAGTTCCGCCGGGAGCAGTTTGACGCCTCCCTCCGGGCACTGAATTAAATGTGGAGAAAGGAGCGGGAAATGAAGCGAAGGATCCCGGTACTTGTGCTGCTTGTGCTGCTGGCCGTTTTGACGGCGCTGCCGGTGCTTGCTGCGGACACGGTGTATTTCACCGCCGTGAACAATACGCTGCTGAGCCTGGAAAAGAGCAGCATGCCCGTCAAGTACAAGAGCATGATCTATGTTCCCGCTTCGCTTTTTACCTCCAACGAGCTGGGCACCTATGCCCTCTACTCCCGCAATGCCCAGACGGTGCTGGTCTCCGACGGCGCGGACATCCTGCATTTCGACATGAGCACCGGCAGCTGCTTTGACAGCGCGGGGGAGACCTACGACTATGTGGCCATCTATCAGAACGACACCGCCTATCTTCCCGCTTACTTCGTGGCGGAGCGCTTCGGCATCACATATTCCTATATCCGCAGCAGCTACGGCCACATTATCCGCCTGACCATGGGCAACTGCCTCTCCGACGGGGACTTTGTGGAGGCCGCTTCCTCCCTCATGGAAAGCCGCCTGGCCCAGTACCGCAAGGCGGAGGGGATCATCGAGCCTACGCCCACCCCCCGCCCCACAGCGACGCCCAAGACGGCGGCCAAGCGGTCTTAG
>JAZSQG010000041.1:0-5963 GCA_045537855.1 Oscillospiraceae bacterium | reverse complement strand
AGCGCCTGCCGTCGGCCTCGCTGATGTTCATGCGGTGGCTGTGATTGCCGAAGCCCTGACCGCCCCGGCTGACCCGGGCCAGCACCCCGTAGGTGGGGGTGCCCATTTCGTTGAGGGCCCAGCAGAGGAGGGAGTTCATCTCAAAGCAGTAGCCGCCCCGACGGTTCGTGACCATTTTTTCATACACGTCCTCCGGCTTCACGGAAAGATTTTTGCCGTTGAACACGTCCAGATTTTCAAACGGAATGTGGGTGATGTGGCCCCGATGCACCTTTTGCAGGCGCTCCGTGTCCGTGCCGCCTTCCACATAGCCGATGCGCGCAAAATAGCCTTGCAAATCCATAGTCTTTCTCCTGTCCGCCCCCGCAGGCCTGCCTGCCGGGGCTTTTTTTGCAGTCATATCCGAATAAAGGCATTGTAGCAGTTTCCCCGGCGGAACGCAAGGGCGGAGAAATCGTTGTATTTACCGCCAGTTCATGATACAGTAATACAAATGTAACAACAGGAGGGACATACCATGACGCCTGAAAATCAGAAAAAGTATGATGAGAAGGTAGCCCGGGTAGAGGCGGCCATCGCCCTGAAGGAGCCCGACCGGGTGCCCATCACGCCTCCGGCGGAGCTGTTCCCCATCCTCAACGCGGGCTTCACCGTGGGGGAAGTCATTTACGACACCAGCCTGCAGAAGATGAAGCAGGCGGTGGTGAAGTACCTGAATGAATTTGACCCGGACTGCACCGGCGGCGTGGGCATGGTCTATGCCGGGGAAGGCCCCATGCTGGAGCTGGAGCGCTCCAAGAGCATGCGCTGGGCGGGCATGCCCGGCAACATCATCGACATCAACAGCCTGCAGCAGCACATTGAGTTCCCCACCCTGCTGGATGAGGAATTCGACGAATTCTTCTCCGACCGCACCGGCTGGTCCCTGCGGCGGCAGACGCCCCGCTCCTCCGGCCTGCTGGAGCCCTTCAGCAAGCTGCGCATCGGCGGCATGATGGGCGCCCGGATGCTGGCGGGGCAGGTCTCCACCCCGGAATTCAAGGCCATGCTGGAAGACCTGTGGAAGCTCAACGAGCTGTATCAGGTCTATCAGGCGGGGGTAAAGGACGTGAACGACACCGTGCGGGAGATGGGCTATCCCAACTTCAGCGGCGGCATGGCGGGCGTCCCCTTCGACGCCTATTCCGACGGCCTCCGGGGCACCATTCTCTCCCTGCAGGATCTCTACGACCACACCGAGGAAGTGGAGAAATTCATCGAAGAAAACTTCGAGCAGACCCTGCAGATGCTGCGCATGCAGGGCGCGAACCCGGAAAACAAGGGCAAGCACGTCTTCATGGCCCTGCACAAGGGCATGGACGGCTTCATGAGCGATGAGCACTACCGCCACTTCTACTGGCGGCACCTGCAGAAGATCATCGAGACCATCATCGAGGTGGGCATGGTGCCCTACATTTATACCGAAGGCAAGTACAATTCCCGTCTGGACTGCCTGACGGAGGTGCCCGTGGGCAAGGTCTTCTACCATTTTGAAACCGTGGATATGGCCCTGGCCAAGAGCAAGCTCAAGGACATCGCCTGCATCTCCGGCGGCTTCAGCACCAACCTGCTGCAGTTCGGCACCCCGGCCCAGGTGAAGGACGAGGTGAAGAAGCTGCTGGACATCTGCGCCCCCGGCGGCGGCTTCATCTTCGAGACCAGCTCCGGCCTGAGCCACGTCAAGCGGGAGAACGTGGAAGCCATGTTCGAGACCGTGAAGGAATACGGCAAATACTGAACTGCAGCAGTAAAAAGCCCGGAACGCCAGGGGGTTCCGGGCTTTCGTTTCCCAAAGCAAGGGGGGGCGCCGCAAGGCTGCAGCACTTCCTCAGAAGCGGGAAGTGATGGTCTTGGCCGTGACGCCCCGGAGCATGCCCAGCTTGCCGCTGAGGGCGCTGGTCACATCCGAAGGGGCATCGATGACCACGCAGATGACATTCACGCCCTTTTCCCGGCAGGGCAGACCCATGCGTCCGCGGATCCACTGGGCGCAGTCGTGGAGCAGCTCGTTGACCCTGCCCACCACAGCGGGCTCTTCCACCAGAATGCTGATGACCGAAATGCGAGTTTCCATGTCCATCCTCCTGTTCCGCCAAAGGGCCGATAAAAATTATAGCAATCCGGGCTGAGCCTGTCAAGCAAGGCCCCTTTCCCCTTGCATTTGGCACTCTGCCTTTGTATAATAATACAATGTGACTGTATTATGAAAGAAGGCGTTTTACCCCAATGGGTCTGATCTACCGCGACAAAGCATTCTACCGGCGGGTGCTGCACATCGCCCTCCCCATCGCCGCCCAGAGCCTGATCACCATCGGCGTCAACATGATGGACACGGTCATGCTGGGCTCCATGGGCGAAACGCAGCTCTCCGCCTCCTCCCTGGCCAACCAGTTCGTCAACGTGTTCCAGATCTTCTGCATGGGTCTGGGCATGGGCGCCAGCGTCCTCATCGCCCGCTTCTGGGGCATGCAGGACCTGAAGAATCTGCGCAAAAGCATCACCATCATGCTGCGGCTCACCCTGCTGCTGGCCACACTCTTTACCCTGGCCACCATATTCTTCCCGGAATCCATCATGCGCCTGTACACGCCGGACGCCGGCATCATCTACCAGGGCAAGCGCTATTTACGCTGGGTCATTGCCTGTTATTACTTCCACGGCCTGGCCCTGACGGTGACCCTGGTGCTGCGCAACGTGGGCCTCATGAAGATCCCTCTGTACAGCTCCATCTTCGCGTTCTTTGTGAACATTTTCTCCAACTGGGTCTTTATCTTCGGTAAGTTCGGCATGCCCCGGATGGAAATCGAAGGCGCCGCGCTGGGCACCCTCATCTCCCGGGCCTTCGAATTTGCCTTCATCTGCGGCTACTTCCTCTTCAAGGATCAGCGCATCGGCTACCGCATCCGGGACCTCTTCCTGCGCTGCAGAGACCTCATCGGCGACTACATCAAGGTCAGCGTTCCCGTGCTGGTGTCCGACGGGCTTCTGGCCCTGGGCAACAACGCCGTGGGCATGATCTTCGGCCGCATGGGTGAAAACTTCGTTTCCGCCCAGGCCATCACCGCGGTGGTGCAGTCCTGCTCCACGGTGGTCATTCAGGGCGTGGCCCAGTCCGCCACCATCATCACCGGCAACACCCTGGGCGAAGGGGATGTGGAAAAGACCAAGAAGCAGGGTGTGGCCTTCATTGGCCTTGCCATGGCCCTGGGGCTCATCGCCGGCGGCATCATCCTGGCCATCGGCAAACCCGTCATCCGCTTCTACAACCTGTCGGCGGAGACCAACACCATCGCCTGGAGCCTCATGTGCGCCCAGTCCTTCGTGGTCTTCTTCCAGGCCACCAACAACGTGATGACCAAGGGCGTGCTCCGGGGCGGCGGTGATACCCGCTTCCTCATGGTGGCAGATATCCTCTTCCTCTGGGTGGCCTCGGTGCCGCTGGGTGCCCTGGCGGGTCTGGTGTGGGGCCTGCCCACCTTCTGGACCTACTGCTGCATCCGCATCGACAACATCATCAAGGCCGTGTGGTGCCTCTTCCGGCTGCACAGCGGCAAGTGGATCAAAAAAGTAAGCAAGGCGGAAACGCTGTCTGTAAAGTAAAGGAGATAGAAACATGAAGAATTACCTGTTCTGCGGCTGCGCCCATGTGGGCATCCTCACCGACGACGCCGAGAAGTGCGTCAAGTTCTACTGCGAGAAGCTGGGCTTCCGCCCCTACTACGCCGGCAAGCTGGGCCCCATGCCCCTGACCTTCGTGGAAAACGGCGGCCTCATCATTGAGTTCGTGGCAGCCGGCGCCTTCTCCGGCCCCTCCGCCCTGGACCATGTGGCCCTGGAAGTGCAGGGCATCGAGGCGCTGGTGGAAGAGCTCCGGGCCGGCGGCGTGGAGGTCGGCCCCGTGGAGAGCCACCCCGACTTTTTCCCCAACGGCATGAAGAACGTCTTCTTCACCGGCCCCGCCGGCGAGAAGATCGAGCTGGTGAACTACAGCAGGTAAGTTCCCCCGATGCAGCCAAAAAGGCAGTTCAACCGCGGTTGAACTGCCTTTTTCATTCCTTCTTTTCCCCGTTCCGCCTGCCGTAGACCGGCAGCCACAGGAGGATAGAAAACACCAGACCCGCCAGCACATCCAGCACCGCGTGCTGCTTGACCAGCACCGTGGAGGCGATGACCAGCACGGCCAGCACCGCCGCGACCGGGAATACCGCGCTGCGCCGCAGAGAAGCTTCGTCCCACAGGCCGAAGAGGATGGCCAGACTCCCCGTCACATGGAGGCTGGGCAGCACATTGGTATTGGTATCCGCCCGATAGAGCCCCGCCAGAAAGGCCTCAAAGACATTTCCCGGCTGACTCAGGTCCGGCCGCAGATCCTGCCCGTTGGGCCAGAGGAGATAGATCACGGCGCTGAGGCCGTAGGCCAGGGTGAGAAAGACCATATAACGCCGGAAGGCAGCGCCGCTGCGCAGCAGCAGGAGGATGCCCGTCACCGCCAGCATGGGAAACCACAGAATGTAAAACACCACAAAGGCGGGGCAGAAGGGCACCAGGGCATCCAGCGCGCATTGGGTGGGTGTATAATCCCCCGTCACCAGCTGCTCCGGCAGGAAAAACAGCAGCAGGATCAGCGGCAGCAGCAGGGCATAACGCACATGGGAATACCGCTTCCACAGGCGCTTCAGCATGCTTTCCCCCTCCTTTCAGGCTCCTTCAGTCCTCCCAGGCGAGGACCGCGTCATATTCTTCAAAATCCAGCATACCGTTCTGCAGGGCCACCGCCGCCGCCGTTTCCAGGTCCGTGAGCCAGTGGCAGCGCACATCCGCCTTATCCAGCTTTGCCCGGGCCGAAGCCTGCAGATAATTGAAGACCACCGCCGTGGCGATGCTCACCCCGGAAGTGCGCAGGGGCAGGGCCCGCTCCAGCAGGCGTTCTCCGTCCAGCAGCAGCTCGTCCACCAGCAGCGCCATGGGGGGCACCGCTTCGGGATTCAGGGGAAGGCCCGTCTCCCGGGCCAGAAGCTCGGCCCAGGTGCCGCCCAGCAGGGCTTCGGCCCTGTGATAATGGTCGTCTATGAGCTCCAGAAAGGCCCGCAGCAGCGCAGTGCGCACCGCTTCCTTTTCCTGGGCAGCCTGCCCGTCCCAGCGCAGGGGCGGCATCTCCCCCGGGGCAAAGCGCAGGATGCCCTCCTCCAGCAAAAGCTGTGCCAGCAGCTCCCGTTCCGTCATATCCAAAACCCGTCCTTTCCCGTGTATCTGCATCCTATCATACTCATCCGGTCGAAAAAACACAAGTGCCCGGGAATTTACGAATTGTTCACAGGCGGTTCAAGCACCCACAGGAACAAACAGCAGGCGGCAGCGCGAAGCGCCGGGGCGGCAGCCCTGCGCGGACGCATGCCAGGGGCGGCGGCCAGTATGGCAGACGGCCCAGGCATCGGCAGCGTTGCCGCCTGCTGCCGTCTTCAGCACCACAGCGCTTCCAGGATGTACCCGGCAGTAATCAGAAGCAGCAGCAGGGCGAAGAGAAGCGCATCACAGCATTTCATAGGCATCCTGGAGTTCCTCCTTTGCAGCGTCTGAAAGCTTCTCATTCTGCAGCAGGGCCCGGAATGTCACCGGCCACGGCATCGTATAGGCCCGCTCCCATTCTGCATAGGTGGAGCGGGGCACATGCAGCATGTCGGCCATTTCCGCCTGTGTCAGATGCATCAGCCTCCGGGCCTGCAGTAAGGACTGACTGAAATCCCACTTCCGGCGGCTGCGCTTTTGCTTCTTGTACTCCGAAATCACGAGTTGTCCACATCCTTTCCACCGGTTTTCCACCAGTTTTCCACAAATATAGCAGGCAAAACTCAATCAAACAAGAACAAACTCAATCATAATTGAGCCTTAGCAGAGCAAGAGGCCCCCGCCGAAGCGGGGGCCTC
>JAZSQG010000150.1:0-4979 GCA_045537855.1 Oscillospiraceae bacterium | reverse complement strand
GGGATGGAGTACTTCACCTTGCCGTCCAGCGTGGGGACCTCCACACTGTCGCCCAGGGCGGCCTGCACGATGGAAACAGACATGTTGTAAAGGACGGAGAAGCCGTCCCGCTCGAAGAATTCGTGGGGCTTGACGGACACGGTCACCAGCAGGTCGCCGGCGGGGCCGCCGTTGGCGCCCTTGTGGCCGCCGCCGTGGACGGAGAGGGTCTGCCCATCGTCAATGCCGGCAGGTATGTTCACCGTGGTGCTGGTGTTGCGGCGGATGCTGCCCTTGCCCTTGCACTTGCCGCAGGGGCTATGGATGATCTTGCCCCGGCCCTGACAGTCCGGGCAGGGGGCGGTGGAGGACATAACGCCGAAGGCGGTGCGGGTCTGGGTGCGCACACTGCCGCTGCCGCCGCAGCGGGAGCAGACTTCCGGCGTGGTGCCCGCCTCGCAGCCGCTGCCGCCGCAGTCGGGGCAGTTTTCGATGCGGGAGATGGGCACATCTTTCGTACAGCCGAATGCCGCTTCTTCAAAGCTCAGCTCCACTGCCACCCGGAGGTTTTCCCCCTTCCGGGGGGCGTTGGCATTCCGGCTCCGGGCGCCGCCCCCTCCGAAGAAGGAGTCAAAAATGTCGCCCAGGTCAAAATCCCCGAAGCCGCCGCCGAAACCGCCGAAGCCGCCGCCGGCGCCCGCCCCGAAGTTGGGGTCCACACCGGCGAAGCCGTACTGGTCATAGCGGGCGCGCTTCTCCGGGTCGTTCAGGATCTCATAGGCTTCGCCCACTTCCTTGAAGCGGGCCTCTGCTTCCTTGTCCCCGGGGTGCAGGTCCGGATGGTATTCCTTCGCCAGGCGGCGGTATGCTTTTTTTATTTCGTCCTCGCCGGCTCCCTTGCTGAGCCCCAGGACCTCGTAATAATCCCGTTTGTCTGCCATATTCTTTCAACCCTCAAAACACGGCTATCGGAGGTGCTGCAGCTTTGCAGCACCTCCGCCATTTTCCTGTTCCGGCAGTCGCGCTGCCGATCGCCCGATTCAGACCTGGTCGTCCTCGACCACTTCGTAATCGGCGTCCTGATAGTCACCGTTGGCATCGCCGCCGGGAGCCGCACCCTGGTCGCCGGGGGCGCCGCCCTGCTGCTGGTAGAGCTTCTCGGAGATCTTGTAGAATTCCTGGGTCAGAGCCTCGGTGGCCTGCTTGATGGCAGCGGTGTCGCCGCCGTTGAGGGCGGTCTTGACCTTCTCGATGCCTTCCCGCACGCCGGCCTTCTCGGCTTCGCTCACTTTGTCGCCCAGCTCTTCCAGCGTACGCTCGGCCTGATAAACCATCTGGTCGGCCTGGTTGCGGGTATCCACCTCTTCCTTGCGCTTGGCGTCTTCGGCGGCATACTGCTCGGCTTCCTTGACGGCCCGCTCAATGTCCTCCTTGGACATGTTGGAGGAGCTGGTGACGGTAATGTGCTGCTCGCGGCCGGTGCCCAGGTCCTTGGCGGACACGTTCACGATGCCGTTGGCGTCGATATCGAAGCTGACCTCGATCTGAGGCACGCCCCGGCGGGCGGGGGCAATGCCGTCCAGATGGAAGCGGCCCAGAGACTTGTTATAGGCGGCCATCTCACGCTCGCCCTGCAGGACATTGACTTCCACGCTGGTCTGGTTGTCCGCAGCAGTGGAGAAAACCTGGCTCTTGCGGGTGGGGATGGTGGTGTTGCGCTCGATGAGCTTGGTGAACACGCCGCCCAGGGTCTCGATGCCCAGGCTCAGGGGGGTGACGTCCAGCAGGAGGATGCCTTCCACGTCGCCGCCCAGCACGCCGCCCTGAATGGCAGCGCCCACGGCCACGCACTCATCGGGGTTGATGCCCTTGAAGGGGTCCTTACCGGTGAGGTTCTTCACCGCTTCCTGCACGGCGGGGATACGGGTGGAGCCGCCCACCAGCAGCACCTTGTTCAGCTGGCTGGCAGTGAGGCCCGCGTCGGAGAGGGCCTGCTTCACGGGCACGGTGGTCTTCTGCACCAGATGGGCGGTGAGGTCGTTGAACTTGGCCCGGGTCAGGGTCATATCCAGATGCTTGGGGCCGCTGGCGTCCGCCGTGACGTAGGGCAGGTTGATGTTGGAGGAGGTGACGCCGCTGAGTTCGATCTTGGCCTTCTCGGCGGCTTCCCGCAGGCGCTGCATGGCAACGCGGTCGGCGCTCAGGTCCACGCCGCTCTCCTTCTTGAACTCGCTCACCAGATACTGCACGATGCAGTTGTCAAAGTCGTCGCCGCCCAGATGGGTGTCGCCGGAGGTGGCCAGAACTTCGATGACGCCGTCGCCGATCTCCAGCACGGACACGTCGAAGGTGCCGCCGCCCAGGTCGTAGACCATGATCTTCTGGTCATTTTCCTTATCCAGACCGTAGGCCAGAGCCGCAGCGGTGGGCTCGTTGATGATACGCTTGACCTCCAGACCGGCAATGCGGCCGGCGTCCTTGGTGGCCTGACGCTGGCTGTCGTTGAAGTAGGCGGGCACGGTGATGACCGCTTCGGTGACGGGGCTGCCCAGGTAGCTCTCGGCGTCCGCCTTCAGCTTGGCCAGGACCATGGCGCTGATCTCGGGGGGGCTGTACTGCTTGTCATCGATGCTGACCTTGTAGTTGGAGCCCATTTCCCGCTTGATGGAGCTGATGGTGCGGTCGGGGTTGGTGACGGCCTGACGCTTTGCCACCTGACCCACCATGCGCTCGCCGGTCTTGGAAAATGCCACCACGGAAGGGGTGGTGCGGTTGCCTTCGGCGTTGGCGATGACGACGGGTTCGCCGCCTTCCATGACCGCCACGCAGCTGTTGGTAGTGCCCAAATCTATGCCAATGATCTTACCCATAATAAAATACCTCCTGTTTTAATCCTGTATCCTCAGTTTGCTACCTTGACCATAGCAAAGCGAATGACCTTTTCTCCCAGCATGAAGCCCTTCTGGAATTCCTCCGCCACGATGTTCTCGCCCAGGCTTTCATCCTCCACGTGAATGACCGCGTTGTGCACCGCCGGGTCGAAGGGCTGCCCTTCGGATTCCACCGGCGTCACCCCCAGCTTGGTGAAAATCTCCATCAGCTGGTTCATGGTCATCTCCACGCCCTTGTAGAAGGCGGCGTCGCCGCATTCCGTTTTCAGCGCCCGGGCCAGATTGTCATAGACCGGGAGCAGCGCCAGCACCGTATCGGCCTTGGCGTCCTGATATACGCTTTCCCGCTCCTTCTGGCTGCGGCGGCGATAGTTGTCGTATTCCGCTGCCAGACGCAGGTACTTGTCCTTTTCCGCGCTGAGGGCCGCTTCCGAAGCGGCTTTGACTTCTTCCAGCTCCTTCTTCAGCTCGTTTTCCTTCCGGGCGGCCCGGCCGGTCTTCCCGGTCTTGACACCGCTTTCCGCTTCTTCCGCTGCAGCAGTGTCCTGCGCTTCCTGCTCCCGGACTTCTTCCGCCGCGACTTCGTTTACATCCATTTCCTTACCGTCTTTCTTTCTGCTCATGGGCACTCCCCTCCGCCAGCTGCGGCAGCTCGGAGCCGCTGCCCAGAGCGATCTGCTTCATACCGCCCGCAATGTAGGAGAGGTATGCCGCCACCTTGGCGTAATCCATTCTTGTGGGGCCCACCACACCGATGACGCCCCGCATATTATTTCCCAGATCGTAGGATGCCAGCACCACGCCGCTGTCCTTCAGTTCCTCGGCCACGTTCTCCGGCCCGATGAGGATGCTCACGCCGCTGTCCCCCTCCGGGGCGGGCAGCCGGGACAGATCGTCCCCTTCGGAGAGATAGTCCAGCAGCCGGTGCGCCTTGTCCACATCCCGGTATTCCGGCAGGCTCAGCAGATTGGAGACCCCCGCCAGATAGGGGCGGTTGGCCGCAGGCTCCGCCAGCGCGCTCATGGCAAAACTGGCAAGGGCCGCTACCGCGCCGCTCTCATCGCCCAGGCTGACTTCCGCCGCCCGCACAAGGCCCGGGTCCATCTGGTCCGCGGTCAGGCCCGTGAAGCTGGCGTTGAACACCGTGGCCATCTTCCGCACGAAGTCCTCTCCGATGCCCTCGGGGAAGTTCATCACCCGGTTTTTGGCCGTACCCGTATCCAGCATGGCCACGGCGATCACCGTATTGGCATCCACCCAGATCAGGTCAAAGCGTCGGATGAAGCGGGTGGGAGGCGGCGCCGTGAGGGTGTAGGCCGGGTAGCTGGTCAGCTCGGATACCAGCTTTCCCGCATCCGCCAGCATCCCGTCCAGCTGGCTCATCTTCTGCTTCAGTGCCCGGTTGATCTCCCGGGTCTCCTCCAGGCTCAGCCGATGCTCGTGCATCAGCTCGTTGACGTAGATGCGGTAGCCCAGGGGGCTGGGGATGCGCCCGGCGGAGGTGTGGGGCTGCTCCAGCAGACCCCGGCTGGTGTGCTCCGCCATCTCGTTGCGGATGGTGGCGCTGCTGAGCCCCAGGTCCGTGCTCTGGGCAATGGCCTTGCTGCCCACAGGCTCGGCATTGGCCACGTAGCTTTCCACGATGGCCTTCAGGATCTTCTGTTTTCGTTCACTCAGCTCCATACCGTGCCTCTGTTTTCCGGTTTTAGCACTCTTTGCCTCCGAGTGCTAAAACAAATATAATACGATGCCGGGCTCTTGTCAATAGCCATTTGAAAACAATTTGTGAATGGAAAGGGGGCCGGAGAGCCCTTCATAAAGCGGAAAAATCCCAAAGAGCTATTGCAATCCGCCTTTCACCGCTGTATAATTTTTCAGTTGTGCAAAATGCGCAGAAAATCCCCAAACTGCAGGAAGAAAGGCCGGATCACTATGGATCTTCGAAACATTGCCATCATCGCTCATGTTGACCACGGAAAAACCACCCTTGTGGACGAAATGCTGCGCCAGAGCGGCGTATTCCGGGAGAATCAGCAGGTTGCCGACCGGGTCATGGACTCGGGAGACCTGGAACGGGAGCGGGGCATCACCATTCTTGCCAAAAACACC
>JAZSQG010000018.1:0-1523 GCA_045537855.1 Oscillospiraceae bacterium | reverse complement strand
CTATAATACAATAACTTACATAATACATTCTCTTAGCGACAAGGGCAAGGATGGCTCTGCCTGTACAGGCACAGTCCTCCCTGCCTTTTTTCATGGATTCCGTGTCGAGGCTGCGTCGCATCCTGAATCCAGCAGAAACTTGATATACAAGGAGGTACCCACTGTGGCGAAAAAGCCCATCAAGCCAAAGGACAATGAGGCCAACATGAAGAATGCCAACAAGGGAACCAGAGGCCAGAACAGGCAGCATTCCCAGGTCCATGGCAACCGAAGCAAGCAGCTGCAGCAGAGCCGCAAGGATTCTGCCCAGAAAGATGAATGACCCGCCGGGGGCTTGGTGCGGAGCGCCGCAATGCGGGCCCCCTGCGCTGCCAGGCACCGGGGCTGCGGGAATGGCCTGCAGCCCGCCAAACCAAATCTTTGCAAAGGAGCAACAAACATGAAAAGCAATGACGGAACAACACAAGCCCAGACACCGAGAGGGGTTTTCCACATCCAATCCGAAAAGGACTGGGCACTGGCGATGGAGGCATTGGCGGATGCGGAGCCCGGAACCTACCGGCTGGTGCTCCAGAGCCCCTTCCATTCCCTCCGGGATATAAGCGAATCCCTGTCCAGGCTGCCCGGCAGCATCTTGATAGACCTGGACATGTCCGCTGCCACCGGCGTCACCTCAATCGAAGATGGGGCATTCGGAGGCTGCAAGTCCCTCTCCTCCGTCTCCATCCCCGCCAGCGTCACCTCAATCGGATGGAGCGCATTCGCAGACTGCTCGTCCCTCTCCTCCGTCTCCATCCCACCAGGCGTCACCTCAATCGAACAGGGCGCATTCGCAGACTGCACCGCCCTCAAAGAAGTCACCATCCCTGCCGGCGTCACCTCAATCGGAAGGGGCGCATTCTCAGGCTGCTCCGCCCTCTCCTCCGTCTCCATCCCACCAGGCGTCACCTATTATGCATTCGCAGGCTGCTCGTCGCTGGAAAGGTTCATGGTGGACGAGCGGAACGAGCACCTTTCCACAGACCAAGCGGGAAGAATGCTCCTGTCCAAGGATGGAACGACCCTTCTGTCATGGCCATCGGCATCCGGGGACATCTCCATCCCTGCCGGCGTCACCTCAATCGGAGGGAGCGCATTCTCAGGCTGCTCGTCACTCACGTCCGTCTCCATCCCTGCCGGCGTCACCTCAATCGAAGATTATGCATTCGCACGCTGCTCCGCCCTGGAAAGCGTCTCCATCCCCGCCGGCGTCACCTCAATCGGAGGGAGCGCATTCAAAGGCTGCTCCGCCCTCTCCTCCGTCTCCATCCCCGCCGGCGTCACCTCAATCGCAAGGGGCGCATTCGAAGGCTGCTCGTCGCTCTCCTCCGTCTCCATCCCCACCGGCGTCACCTCAATCGGAAGGGGCGCATTCGCAGGCTGCACCGCCCTCTCCTCCGTCTCCATCCCTGCCGGCGTCACCTCAATCGGAGAGAGCGCATTCGAAGGCTGCTCCGCCCTCAAAGAAATCACCATCCCTGCCA
>JAZSQG010000100.1:0-7576 GCA_045537855.1 Oscillospiraceae bacterium | reverse complement strand
GCCTCCGTTTCATTTTTTCGGGACACGCAGCACCTGTCCGCAGCGGCGGCAGGCGCGGTCATACGTCCCATGATCCATGCGTCCATTAAACACAGCCCCGGAATTGTTCGCAACATCCGGCAAAATCTTATTAACATTTTCAATTGTTGAAGCACATGGAACATTCAACGCTGCAAGGAACGCAAAGCAGGGCCGAAAGCTGTCCCGCCGCAAAATGCTTTTCAGGGCTTCTTCTCGTTCCTGATCGGATTAAGATCCAAAACCGGCTTATGTGTAATGTTCTGCTTTTTTCTGCTGCAGAACACGCTCATGACCGTATCGTTCCTGTATCCTGCAGCACTTCTTCGTCAGCCGGAAACCGCTTCGACACTTGTCCCGACATGGGCAATCTGCCGGGTGTCTTTGCATTGTGCATTGCAGATGACTAAAACCGTGGTATAATAGTGGTATAATATAGGAAAGGAACGTTACGGGAGGAAAGCAAATGGAATACACGCGCATTTCCCAATATTACGCGGGCTGCGATGGCACCAGGCTGGCCGTCGATCTTTACCGCCCTGCCTGTGAGGACAAGGTACCCGTTCTCTTCCAGTGCGGTTATATGGACCGCCGCCAGAACTTTGAATTCAACAAGGCATCATTCGAACGCTTTATCGATGCAGGTTATGCCATTGCGCTTGTGGAGCCCCGGGGACACGGCGCAAGCTACGGCGTAAGTGAAGGTTTCTTCAGTGAAAAGGACGCAAAGGATCTGAGCGTACTCATCGACACCATCGCTGCAGAGGACTGGTGCAGCGGCAGGGCCGGTATGTTCGGCGGCTCCAACATGGGCCACATCCAGCACCTTGTTCTGGCGCAGCAGCCTGAGCGTCTTTTCGCTTCCGCCCCTTGCGACTGCCATATTGACCTCTATTATCAGAACTTTACCAACGGCGCCTCTGCGCTTCCGCGTATGCGCAATCATCACAGCCTTGATCCGAACATCGGCACGCCCGTGGACAATGATCCCGCGCCGGACTACCCCCAGGCCCACGAGGCGCGTGACTGTCACAAGATGAACCTGGGTTTCCTCGAACAGCACCTGCCTCAGATGTGCCGCGACACCGTAAACCCGAAGATCGGCTATGCCCCGAACATGGTCATTCCGGTCTGGCAGCATATGAAAAAAGTCCGCCACGGCCACACCGCCGTCTACCACAACGGCGCATGGTTTGACCCCGGCTGCACCTCCGCTATGATTGCCCCCAACGACTGGGGCGGCAGGGCGGTCATCGGCCCCTGGCGCCACTGTGAAATCTACCGCGGCGGCAGCGACTATCCCAACGGCGCCTTTGACTGGGTCGCTGAACATCTCCGCTTCTTCGATGCCGAGCTGCGCGGTGCGGCAAACACCTCCGCTTCCGAGCCTCCGCTCTACTACTACACCATCGGCGCACCCGAGGGAGAGCAGTGGCGCTACGCCACCGACCTCCCGCTGGATACCCAAACGCTCCCCGAACTGAAGTTCACCGCAGCGGGCGGCATGCGTGAGGAGGATGCGGAAGCAGGCAGCGTCAGCTACGTTACCCGCGACGATATCTCTCTTTTCGGCGGTTTCGGACGGCTCAACCGCCGCATCGACACCCCCATGAACGAAAACGATGCCAAATGCCTTTGCTTCGACAGCGCCGTGCTGGAGGGTGATGTGGAGATCACCGGCGTTCCGGTGCTGGATGTGTATCTTTCTTCCACACACAGCGACTGCAACATCATCGCGGCCCTTGAGGAAGTTCTGCCCGACGGCACCAGCCACTACATAACCGACGGCGCAATGCGTGCCTCCCACAGGAAAACACAGCGCGGTACGCCCCGCGACACGCTGAACATTCCCTACCATCCGAGTCTTGAGGCGGATATGACTGCGCTGAAGGCGGGTGAGCCGAATCTTCTCAGCTTCAATCTGGAGGGCACCAGCTACATTGCGCACAAAGGCTCCAGACTTCGCATCGCGCTGGCCTTCGGCGGCTGCGGCTTTGACCAGCCCGAAGGCTTCCCCGCAGAAGCACCCGTCATCACCGTCTACACCGGCGGTGCAGCCGCATCCCTTCTCCGTCTCCCCGTCATCGCGCCCACCGTCAGCCGCTTTGAGGGCGCGCTTCGCGGTGAAAAAGCGGCAGTCTACGCCTTCAAGCGCGCCATTTATATCGAGCGCGAAGGCCGCATTTGGGAAAAGTTCCCCTGCGTGCAGGTCTATCCCAAGGGCGAGGACGTCATCTTTGTAACCGAAACGTTCACGGCTGTCCGCTCGGGCATCGAGGGCGGGATGCGCCTTTCTATTGATGCCCTCGGTTTTACGGGCCAGGGCAAGCTTCCCGCCACCATCACGCTGGGCGAAAAGAGCTGGGAGCGCAAGGAAACCGTCCCTGCGTTCTTCCGTTCACGCCTTGTTAAGCCCACCTTCCGCAACGTATGGGTCGCCACCGTCCCCATTCCGAAGGAAGTACCCGGGCAGATGAACCCCCAGCCTTTCAACACCTTCGACCTCTTCATGAACATCATGCTGCCCGACGGCGGTGCGGACCCATCCAGGCGCTGGCCCTGCGTAGTCAATGTCCACGGCTTCGGCGGCAATCCCAACACCGCTGACCCCATAGCTGCCGACTTCCTTGCCCGCGGCATCGCCGTTGCCACCGTGGATTATCGCCTTGAGCCGCCGAGTCTGTGGCCCGCAAGCGATGACGACACCAGAGGCTGCATCCGCTGTCTGAAGGCGCGTGCCGACGAATTCTGCCTCGATCCCCAGCGTTTTGCCATTCTCGGCGGCTCCATGGGCGGTCAGCTTGCCGCGATGATATGCGCCGCCAACGGCGATCCTGCCATCGAGGGCAGCATCGGCGGCAACACCGAATGGACAAGCAGTGTTAAGGTGGGCGCCGCATACTTTGCACCCACCGACTACTTCGGCTTCGGCGATGACTGCGCGGCAGTCTGGCCCAATCAGCCGGAGAAGATCGCCAACTGTGACTCCCCCTTCGCCCCCATCGCCTCTATGACCGGCTATGTTGGCCCGGGCAAGGGCCTGGGCGACATCAAGGCCCACCTGTTCGACAGCGACCCCAGGTATCGCGAGCTGATCCAGCTTGTTCGCGATATCAGCCCCATAAGCCATGTTACCGAGAACAGCGCCCCCTGCGCCTTCGTTCACGGAATTTTCGACTGCGGCATTCAGGTACCCATGGGCCAGAGCATCCGCATGTTCGAGGCATATACCCGCAAGGGCGTCAAGAGCCTGCTGCTCTGCAATAACCTGGGCATCTACGGCGATGACCCCGAAGTCCGCGGCGCTGTTGCAGAATTCATCGCATCCAGAATCTGATTTGCACCTCAAACGCAAAAAAAGTCCCGGCAGCTCACGCTGCCGGGACTTAAGCTTTTTATCCGAGGATTTCTTTGATAATGAAGGCCATATCCTTGCTCATCTCGCCCGGATGGTCGGCAATATACATCGCGCCATCGCACTCGGTAACAAACAGCTTGTATACCTGCTGCGCGAACCAGCGCAGGGCCACGAAGAGAACGCCGTCCTTCTGCTTGACGGGCATGAACATGGATTCAAGGAAGCCGTTGCGCAGGCAGGCAATGCTCTCCAGAACGATTTCCAGTTCCTCGCAGCCGGCCTGGATGATTGCACCCTTGCCGTCCTGCGTCAGCTTTACCTTCGCTCCGAAGATCGGCTCCAGCGCACTGACGGGAACATAAAGGTCGCGCTTGATCTCGTCCATCTGGCGGGTATCAAAATTGAAGTTGAACAGCGCCTCACTGGTAACGGGAGCCTCGATCCTGACCTTCTGATTGTTCACATAGACGTATCCGGCACCCTCGCAGAGGGCGATGGCGTTCTTGTCGCCTGCGGTAAACTCGGTATCGCGGCAGGTAACGCTGCCATCGGGATTGCGGCGTGCGCCCTTAAACAGGGTTTCCCAGGCCCACTGGGCATCGTCAAGCGTCTGACCGTGGCCGCGGTGCTTCACATCACGGTAAACCACATTGGCCTTTTTGCCCGAATAGAAGGCAAAGTTATTCACGCCGCGCACGGAAAGGCGGGGCAACTCGTCGCACACATTGACCGCCATCCAGAACCTGCGGTTGGCTGCATTGATGTTCTGACGGGTATAGTTCTCTCTGCCCTCGGGAACGGCAACAGCTATGGCGTCCAGCTCGCCGCGGGACTGGTAGACGGGAACGGGGCAGCAATAGCCGCGCAGGCTGCCGTCGGCATTGAACAGCGCCACCTCGGGAGAGGGTCCTGCGGTGCTGTCGGCGGCGGCAAGAAGATTGCCGCAGACGCGGGAGAACATCATGGTCATGATGTCGCCCATGGACATGCCCTGCATATAGACCCTGCTCTCGTCGATATTGTACTTCTTCTTCATCTCCTCAATGAGGGCCTTGATGAACTTGATGTGATGATTCTCTTCGCTGGCTCTGCCATCGGGAGAGGTGGTGAAGACTTCCAGCATGCTGGGGCGCTCGCCGGGCTTGGGAGGCTTATCCTCGGAAAGCCAACTGCGAAGCTGTCCGCCCGCATTGGGGAACACGGCAATAAGGCCTTCCTTCTCCGCGATGCACCACCAGGAGGTCTCCTCGAACTGCATTTCGGCGCCGGCTCCGCCGCCGTGGCAGGAAATTACCAACGCAGGATGCTCTGCTACGTTTTCGGGAACATACTCCAGCCAGCTGTCCTCCTTACCGTCTGCAAGAACCGCAGAGCAGAGAACGGGAGGATGAGGCGGAATGGCGGTGTTGGAATTGGTGTTATTGCGGATCACGCCCTCCGGGGCAGGCATGGGGATGGGGCCTTCTACGGGAATTCCGGGGATAAGAGGAATCTTGCTCATCATGATCTCCCTTTCTGTCAGATGGCGTATGCCACTTTGTATGCATCGCGGACAACGGTAAGCAGATTGCCGACCCTGGCAGCGTCGCCGATAACGGTTACACCCTCGGCCTCTGCGTCAAACTTCATTTCGGGAACATAGCCCACGGAGAGGATGACGTTGTCTGCGGCGATGAACGTTTCGCCGTCCTCGCAGGCAATGCGCACGCCCTCGGGGCTAATCTCCTTCAGCGCAGAGGACAGGTGGACTTCGATCTTGTAATAGCGGATAATATCCCGGAGCATATTGGAGTTTGCTGCGCTCAGGCCGGGGATCTTGAGGATATCGTCCTGCATTTCCACGATAATGGGTTTCTTACCCTTGAGTGCAAGATCGTAGGCGATTTCGCAGCCGGTGAGGCCGCCACCGATAATGACCACGCTTTCGCCCACGGGCTTCCTGTCCAGCAGATAATCCACGGCCTCCAGAACATTCTCGCCCTCCCAGCCGGGAATGGGCAGTTTTCTGGCCACGGAACCGGTGGCGATGACGACCTCATCTGCGCCCAGCTCGGCGATCTTGTCGGGAGCAATCTCGGTATTCAGGCGGATATCCACCTTCAGGTCGGCAAGCTGCTTCTTGTACCATGCCAGCAGCTTCTTGTCCTGCTCTTTGAAGGAGGGGGCTGCCGCAGCGATGAATACGCCGCCCAGCTCACCGCTCTTCTCATAAAGTGTGACCTCATGACCGCGCATCTTCAGCAGGCGGGCAGTCTCCATGCCGCCGATACCGCCGCCGATCACGGCCACCTTCCTGGGCGTTTCTGCGGGCTTGAGTACCCATTCCTCCTCATGGAGGGTGGCGGGGTTGAGGGCGCATTCGCCCATGCTGCCGGTAAAGCCGCAGGGCTGACCCTTGAAGTGACTTACGGCGAAGCAGCCGTTATGGCAGGCGATGCAGGGACGGACATCGTCCAGGCGGCCATCGCGGAGCTTATCGACGAATTCAGGATCACAGAGGAGCTGACGGGCAACGCCCACAGCGTCGATCTGACCGCCCTCCACGGCAGCGGCGATCTGGTCAGCGTCATGCATTCTGCCTGCGCAGGAAACGGGAATGCTCACGAAGTTCTTTATGTAAGTCACTTCGGGCAGATTGCAGGCCATAGGCATATATACGGGGGGATGCGCCCAGTACCAGGAGTCGTAGGAGCCGTTATCCGCATTGAGCAAATCCGCACCCGCAGCCTCAAGAATTCTTGCGGCACTGGGGCTTTCCTCCATGGAGCGGCCAAACTCAACGTAGTCTTCGCCGGGCAGCGCGCCCTCATTGAACTTACGGATCTTGCTGGCAACGCTGTAACGAACGGAAACAGGGTAATCCTCGCCGCAGGCCGTCTTGATGCTGCGGATGATCTCGGTGGCAAAACGCAGGCGGTTTTCAAGGCTGCCGCCGTACTCGTCGGTACGGTGGTTCATGTTGGACATCGCAAACTGGTCAAGGAGATAGCCCTCATGGACCGCATGGATCTCAACGCCGTCGATGCCTGCCTTCTTGCAGAGCGCGGCAGTCTTGCCGTAGGCGTCCACGATGTCGTGGATCTCCTTAACGGTAAGGGCACGGTGCCTGATGTTGGGATCCCATACATTGGGCAGGTCATCACTGGGCGCAACCATGGTCTTTCCAATGATTTCGGGAGGCATTTTATCCATGCCGGGGAACACCATCATGGAGCGGCCAAAGCCTGCACCAAGCTGCATGAAGAGCTTGCTGCCGTAAGCGTGGATCTCGTCCATGAGGCTCTTGATGGGCCCCATGAAAATGTCCTCTTTCTCATAGAGCCAGTTGCCCTCTCCGCCTACGGCGGTAACGCCGGGGATCATCAGGCCAACATTGGCTTTGGCGCGGGTCAGGTAATATGCGCGGGCACGGGGCGCGAATTTGCCGTCGTGTCCGATCAGGCCGGTACCGCCCATGGCACAGAGGATGATTCTGTTTTTGATGGTAACGCCGCCTATTTTAAGTGGGGTGAACAGTGCTTCGTAGCTCATTTTTATATCCGTCCTTTCATACATATAATTAGCCTTCTATGCGATCGTGGGAACCAGGAAATGTGCGCCCGCAGCCGGGACTCCCGGCTGCGGGCGCCGAAGCCAGGGTTAAAGCCGTCCGGGGACAAACCCATAGCTCCGGCCCGTCCTTCGGGATCAGGCCGGGGAACACGGTGCATTGGAAGGAACTACCGCAGCGACGACGGTGGTATGATAAATATCGGTGCAGAAGAAGCTGAAACGAAATACTGCCACGGTAGATTTAGCTTTACCTTGATTGGTATGTACTTATTTTATATGTTCTTCTGCCTTAAGGCAACCACTTATCCTTATTTTACGCAACAAACGCAAAAATTCATCGGGCAGCGCAGCGACGAGAACGCAGCCGATAAACAATCCGCCTCCCGCAAGGCTCACTCGCTTCGCTGCTCGGCCTTTCCCCACAAAACTCCGTTTTGCGGGGACCCCGGTTTCCGGCTTCTCGCCGAAACACCTCGCGCACCAACAAAAAGACGGCATCCTGTCGGATGCCGTTTCATACCCGCGAGGCGGGACTGCGGCCTCACATGCTCCGTATCATTCACCCCGCCGCTTGCGGCAGGGCTCACTCGCTTCGCTGCTCGGCCTTTCCCCACAAAACTCCGTTTTGCGGGGACCCCGGTTTCCGGC
>JAZSQG010000260.1:0-7262 GCA_045537855.1 Oscillospiraceae bacterium | reverse complement strand
GGAAGCTGGAAGGGAAGATCCTCTTCCTGGGCGGCCCCCTGTACCACTGCGCCGGTCTGCGCCTGCGCTTCCGGGAGACCCTGGGGCTCACGGAGGAGACGGGGAAGTGCCCGGAATACGCCCGCTTCGCCGTAGCCCTGGACGCAGCCTACTACAGCGCCGACACGGCGCCCATGGACTTTGCCGACCTGCTGGAGCGCTTGGAGCGGCCGGCAGCGCAAAGCGGCAGCGGCCGGGACCGGCTGAAGCCCCTCTTTGAAACGCCGGAAGATTACGAAGCATTCCGCGCCCGGCATGACAGCGCAAGCGTCCCCTGCCGGGATCTGGAAAGCTACAGCGGCAGCGCCTGGCTGGGCATCGACTGCGGCAGCACCACCACCAAGCTGGTGCTCATTTCCCGGGAAAAGGAGCTGCTGTACCGCTATTACAGCTCCAATCAGGGCTCTCCGGTCACGCTGATCCTGGAGCAGCTCAGGACCCTGCGCCGCCTCTGCGGCGACCGGGTGGAAATTTGCGGCTGCGCCGTCACCGGCTACGGGGAGGAGCTCATCCGCAGCGCCTTCCATGCCGACGCGGGGCTGGTGGAGACTCTGGCCCATTTCACCGCCGCAAGGCACTTCCAGCCCCGGGTGGACTTCATTCTGGACATCGGCGGGCAGGACATCAAGTGCTTCCGCATCCGGGGCGGGGCCATCGACTCCATCATGCTCAACGAGGCCTGCTCCTCCGGCTGCGGCTCCTTCCTGGAGACCTTCGCCCGGAGCATGGACTACAGCGTGGAGGAATTTGCCCGGCTGGGCCTTCTGGGCCGCAGCCCGGTGAATCTGGGCTCCCGCTGCACGGTATTCATGAATTCCTCCGTGAAGCAGTCCCAGAAGGAGGGAGCCACGGTGGAGGATATCTCCGCCGGTCTCTCCATCAGCGTGGTGAAAAACGCCATTTACAAAGTCATCCGCGCTTCCCGTGCCGAAGAACTGGGGCAGCACATCGTGGTACAGGGCGGCACCTTCCGCAACGACGCGGTACTCCGGGCCTTTGAGCAGGAGCTGGGGGCGGAGGTCATCCGGCCCGCCATCGCGGAGCTCATGGGCGCCTTCGGCGCGGCCCTCCACGCCATGCGCTTTACCGAAAGCAGCCTCCTGAAGGCCGAAGAGCTGGAAGCCTTTACCCACGTTTCCCGCTCCGCCGTCTGTCAGGGCTGCGAAAATCACTGCCACCTGACGGTGAACAGCTTTGCCGACGGAAGCCGCCTGATTTCCGGCAACCGCTGCGAAAAAGCCCTGGGAAAAGGGGAGGAAAACGAGCTTCCCAACCTCCACCGCTTCAAGCGGCAGCAGCTGGCCGCGCTGGGGGGCGGAAGCGGCCGGCGGGGCAGGCTGGGCATCCCCCTGGCCCTGGGCATTTACGAGCTGGCCCCCCTGTGGGACGGCCTCTTCCGGGCACTGGGCTACGAAGTGGTCTTTTCCGCACCCAGCACCCGGCGCACCTACGAAAAAGGGCAGTTCACCATCCCTTCCGACACCGCCTGCTACCCGGCGAAGCTCGTCCACGGGCACATGGAGGAGCTGCTGGAAGCGGGGGTGGACGCGGTGTTTTTCCCCTGCCTGACCTACAATGTCAATGAAAAAGCCGGGGATAACCACTATAACTGCCCGCTGGTGGCCTATTATCCCGAGGTCATCCACGGGAATATGGACAGCCTGCGCCATGGGCGCTTCTGGTTCCCCTATCTGGATATCCGCAGCGTCCGCGCCCTGTGCAGCACCCTGCGGCGGCATTTTGAAGCCCATCACATCGCCATCCCCGCCGGAGAGCTCCGCCGGGCGGTGCAGGCGGGCTTCCGGGCCTATGAAAATCACATGGCAAAGCTGCGTGCAGAGGGGGAGCGGGCATTGGCGGAAGCCCGGGCAAAGGGACAGCGCATCATGATCCTGGCCGGGCGTCCCTACCACGTGGACCCGGAGATCGGCCACGGCATCGACACCCTGGCTTCCTCTCTGGGCTTTGCGGTGCTGAGTGAAGACAGCATCTGCCATCTGGTCCGGCCGGAACGGGCGAAGGTGCTGAACCAGTGGACCTACCACGCCCGCCTGTACCGGGCGGTCCGCTTTGCCGCGGAGAACCCGGATGTCCAGCTGGTGCAGCTGGTATCCTACGGCTGCGGCATCGACGCCATCACCACGGACGAAGTGCGGCAGATGCTGGAAGAGAGCGGAAAATTCTATACCCAGATCAAGATCGACGAGATCACCAATCTGGGCAGTGCGCATCCGCCTGCGCAGTCTGCTGGGCGCACTGGAGGAGCGGGAACAATGAAGAAACAGACGGAAACTCTCAGCTACATCCCCTTCACCGAGGAGATGAAGAAGGACTATACCATTCTGGTGCCCACCATGCTTCCCATGCACTTCGAGCTGCTCATCAGCGTGCTGCGCACCTGGGGCTACAAAGCCGAGCTCCTGCGCACCGACGGGCCGGAGCTGGCGGAACTGGGCCTGCACCATGTCCATAACGACACCTGCTATCCTGCCATTCTGGTGGTGGGGCAGTTTCTGGAAGCTCTGCGCTCCGGGCGCTACGACCCGGACAAAACGGCCCTCATCCTCTTCCAGACCGGCGGCGGCTGCCGGGCTTCCAACTACATCCCCCTCCTGCGCAAGGCCCTGCGCAGCGCGGGCTACGGCCATGTGCCGGTGATCTCCTTCAGCTTCATGGGGCTGGAAAAGCACCCGGGCTTCCGGCTGAAGCTGCCCCTTGTGCGGGGCATGATCCACGCCGTGCTCTACGGGGACCTGCTCCTGAGTCTGGTGAATCAGGTAAAGCCCTATGAGCTCCACCGGGGTGACGCGGAAGCGCTCGCCCAGATCTGGACGGAGAAGCTGGGCCGGGAGCTGGGCAGCGGCGGCAAGATCCGCAGCCGGAAGATCAAAGAAAACTACCGCGCCATCCTCCGGGACTTCGCCGCCATCCCCATGGAAAAGCGGGACACGGTGAAGGTGGGCATCGTGGGGGAGATTTTCGTGAAATACTCCCCTTTGGGCAACAACGACCTGGAGCAGTTTCTGGTGGACGAGGGGGCCGAGGTCACCATCCCCGGACTGGTGGATTTCTGCCTGTACAGCATTTTTGACGGCATCATGGACTATAAGCTCTACCGGCGGGGCGCCCTCACCTATCCCGTGTGGCAGCTCGCTTATTGGTACCTGAACCGGAAGAAGCAGGTCATCAGCGACTGCATGGCTTCTCAGGGCCGCTTTACGCCCCTGACCCCCTTCGCCGACACGGTGCGCCTCTGCAAGGGCATCATCGGCTACGGGGCGAAGATGGGGGAGGGCTGGCTCCTCACGGCGGAGATGGTGGAGCTTGCCCACAGCGGCGTGAAGAACATCGTCTGCGTGCAGCCCTTCGGCTGCCTGCCCAACCATGTCTGCGGCAAGGGCATGATGAAGCCCATCAAGGAGCACATCCCGGATGTGAACATCGTGGCTGTGGACTATGACGCCGGGGCCACCCGGGTCAATCAGGTGAACCGCCTGAAGCTGATGCTCTCCAACGCCCGGGAAAACGCGGGTCTTTCCCTCCACCGCTGAAGGCGCAATACACGCTGCAGGACATTTGTCCCGCAGCATGGGCCAAGAGATGCAAAAAGAGCGTGTTGCAAAATTCATATTTTGCAACACGCCCCACGCGAAACAAACGTTTCGCGTGTAAATTCCCCTGGAAGCGGAGGTGTTGCAATTTTGCAACACCTCCTTCTTCCTGCACATTTAATCCCACAGGGCGGGGGGATAGGTACCGTCCCGATGGAGCCTGCCAATGGCCTGCGCCACGGCGGCGTGGTCCTCCCGATAGGTCATGCCGAACCAGCGGGCGTCGGTATACAGCACCGATACCGCCAGCGCCCCGGCCCGGATCCCCTCATCCACCATGGCGGGGAGGAGGCACTCGCTCTTCAGGTCCCCCTCCGGCAGATTTCGGAGGAAGCGGTGGAGGTAATCCTCCAGCCGGGTGAAAATTTCCGGCCGGAAGCCCCAGAAATTCATGGATACGGGACCCTCCCCGTCCAGCAGCGTCCCGGGTTCCCCCTCCGCCAGATCCCGGATGCTGCCGTCGGGCAGCAGGGCGATCTTATAGGTCTCCGTCACGCCCCGGAGGAGGCCCTCCTCCACCCGGCAGACGCCCCCGGTGACGGTCCCGTTGGGGCTGACAGTGTTCTTCAGGCGATAGCCCACCATGGCGGCCTGACCTTCCTTCAGGCCCTGCAGGGCCTCAAACATGGCGCGGAAGCCTTCCACCCCGTAATAATCGTCGGCGTTGATGACGGCAAAGGGCTCCGCCGCCGCCTCCCGGGTACAGAACACGGCGTGGCCGGTGCCGTAGGGCTTCGTCCGCCCCTCCGGCACGGGGAACCAGCGGGGGAGAGAGGCATAGTCCTGCAGGACATAGGCCTGTTCCACGCCCCGGGCCTCCAGAATGGGGGCAAATTTGGCCCGCAGCTCCGGCAGGATGGCCTGGGTGACGATGAACACCACCTTGTCAAAGCCTGCCCGAATGGCATCATAAATGGAATACTCCATCAGGATTTCGCCCCCGGGGCCCACCCCGGCGATCTGCTTGACGCCGCCATAGCGGGAACCGAGCCCCGCGGCCATAATGACCAGTGCTGCTTTTGCCATGCTGTTTCTCCCTTCCATGGATGCTCCCGCCGCCGGACGCAGCCGGAGGCGGGAGCATTTGTGCGCGTATTTGCGTTTCTTTCTTACTTCACGGGGTAGATCCAGCCGAAGGGATCTTCCACCCGGCCCCACTGGATGCCGGTGAGATAGTCGTAAAGCTTCTGGGTGAGGGGGCCGATCTTACCTTCGCAGATGATCTCCCTGCGCTCCTCCCAGGCGATCTCGCCGATGGGAGAGATGACGGCGGCGGTGCCGCTGCCCCAGGCTTCCTCCAGCTTGCCGGCGGCGGCAGCGTCAAAGAGCTCCTGGGCGCTGAGCTTCCGCTCGGTGACGGTGAGGCCCCAGCTGCGCAGGATGTCGATGCAGCTGCGGCGGGTGACGCCGGGAAGGATGGAGCCTTCCAGGGCGGGGGTGATGATCTCCCCGTCGATCTTGAAGAAGACATTCATGGCGCCCACTTCTTCCACATACCTGCGCTCGGCGCCGTCCAGCCACAGGACCTGGCTGTAGCCCCGCTTGGCGGCCTCTTCGCCCGCCCGGAGGGAGGCGGCGTAGTTGCCGCCGGTCTTGGCATAGCCCGTGCCGCCCTTGACGGCCCGGACATCCCGGCTTTCCACGTAGATCTTCACCGGGGCAAGGCCCTCGGCGTAATAGGCGCCCACGGGGGAGGTGATGATGCAGAAGATATAGCTGGAGGAGGCATGCACGCCCACGTGGGGCTCGGTGGCGATGATGAAGGGGCGCAGATACAGGGCGGTATCCGGCTCAGAGGGGATCCAGCTCTCATCCAGCTTCACCAGCTCGGCCATGGCCTCCAGATACAGCTCGGGGTCCAGCTTGGGGATGCACAGACGCTCGCAGGAATCCTCCATGCGCTTGATGTTCTCCCAGGGGCGGAAGAGCTGCACGCCGCCGTCAGCCCGGCGGTAGGCCTTCAGACCCTCGAAAATCTCCTGGGCGTAGTGGAAGACCATGGCAGAGGGCTCCAGACTGATGGGGCCGTAGGGCACGATGCGGGCATCATGCCAGCCCTGCCCGGCATCGTAATCCAGCAGGAACATATGGTCGGAAAAATATCTGCCAAAGCCCAGCTTGCTCTGGTCGGGCTTCTCTTTGGGGCACTCGGTGCGGAAAATCTGAATCTGTGACATGGTCTCAGTTCCTTTCTATCGTGTTCCTCCGACGCTTTATCGGATTAAATCGTATTATGTGCCCTATCATAGCACTTCCGCCCCCGGAACGCAAGAAAAAAGGGCGGCGCGTTTCCCCTTTTGGCGGCTTTGCCAAAGGCGTTGGCAGGGCCTTATTCGGGCTTGGCTTCCCCGGGCTTCCTGCCGCCCCGGTGATGGTGCCGGCGGTAATTGCGCTTCTGACCGCCGCCCTCGCCGCCGGGGGCGGCTTCTTTGGGAGCCGGGGCCGCATGGGGAGCAGCTGCCGCGCTCTTTTCCCCACGGGGCTGCTGCTCCCGCCCGGGACCTTCGCCCCGCTGGGGGTTCCGGCGGCGGTTCTGACCGCCCCGGCGGCTCTTTTCTCCGCCTTTTGCGGCATTTTCGCCCTGTTTTCCGGCGCCCTTTTCTCCGCCGGGCTTTGCATTCTGCTTGTCGCCCTGCTTCTCACCGCGCTTTTCCGCGCTCTTCTCCGGCTGCTTTTCGCCGTTCTTTCCGCCGCGATGGCGACCGCCCCGGCGGCGCTTCTCCTTCCGCTCGGGCTCCTCCGCCGCAGGCGCGGCAGGGGAATCGGCCATAAAGCGGCTCAGGTCGGGCTCCTGAGGCTCCCGCAGCACGGGCTCCTCCTCGGGCAGGGGCGCGATATACTCACCGCCCACGGTATAGCCCAGGCGGTCCACGCTCCAGCTCTGGAGGGTGTTGTCGCCCCCTTCGGTCAGGCGCACCTTCACGGTGCGCCGCAGGAGGCTCACATCGGTGATGACGCCCTTGCCCTTGGGGGTATCCACGGGGGAATCCACCTTGGGCATGGTCTTGATGAGATGCTCATAGGCATCCTGCTCGTATTTCAGGCAGCACATGAGCCTGCCGCAGGTACCGCTGATCTTGGTGGGGTTCAGGGACAGGTTCTGGGTCTTGGCCATGCGGATGCCCACGGGCTGGAACTCCTCCAGAAAGGTGGAGCAGCAGAAGGGTCTGCCGCAGATGCCCAGACCGCCCAGCATCTTGGCCCCGTCCCGCACGCCGATCTGCACCATCTGGATGCGGGTATGCAGGACGCTGGCCAGGTCCTTCACCAGCTCCCGGAAGTCCACGCGGCCGTCGGAGGTGAAGAAGAGGAAGACCTTGCTCCCGTCAAAGCTGTACTCCACATCCACCAGCTTCATGTCCAGCCCGTGCTTGCGGATCTTTCCCTCGCCGATGGGGAATGCGGCCTTCTCCTTGGCCCGGTTGACCTCCGCCGCCTGCAGGTCGGCCTCGGTGGCGATGCGCACCACCGGGCGCAGGGGGCTCACCACGCAGGATTCCTCCACCTCGTGGACGCCCTCGTGGCAGTGGCCCAGCTCCAGACCCTTGGAGGTCTCCACCACCAGCTGCTGACCCGCCTCGGGACTCAGCCCGTTGGGGTCAAAATAATATA